>JBAWGM010000086.1:0-20759 GCA_049592895.1 Thiobacillaceae bacterium
GTAGTTGTCAAGGAGGTGTGCGCCCACAATAGGGAGTAGATCGGAAAGCCTTGGTGGAATTGGATTGCACGCCGTTTGCGCGTACAGGCTGGCTCACGCAAAGGCTAGACAACCTGAGAAATACGAAGAAATAAACGATTTATCGGCGCATGTTCAGACTAACGCAATCGCCCGTGCCCCGCATGATTCCTATGTGAGGAAGCGGCCCGTGCGCCGAGCCGCGTTAGGCTAACCTTGCGCCGTGGAAATCCAGGCTAGTCGCCGAGAAACTACTCAGTAAAGAGATCGCACTTGCACTCGACGAAAAGAAGCGGACTTGCCGTGCCTTCGTTGAGCTCTACCATTGCTTGGATCGACTAGAAGAACTAAACACAAGATTCGTGAAGCAGCTGGAGATTGGCGTCGATCATGGGGGAATACTGATCGGCGACCTTGAATCCTTAATGCCGTCCGTTGACTCAGTCTCTCAGCGATTCATTGACCTCCGCGGAGAGCTTCGTTACTCGCTACAGATCCTTGATCCGACACTGGCTGAAGCCGTTTGCCAGTTATATGCGGCAAAAGGGAGCTTTCTATTTCTTGTGGCTAATGCCATTAGATACGATGAATCCGCGGGGAACGTGAACGTGATTGAGTATGAAGAGCCTAGCGCGAGAATTCTTGGCATAGATATGAACTCATTCTACGACTGGGTAAAGACATCCGCGCGCGCGAGCAGTTACGAAGATGACAAATTTGAGTGGCCGCAGAAGTTGCTTACGTACGCAGAGTTTGATGTGGCTTTTCATAAGACAAGAGTTGATATTACAAATCGTGACTCCCTTAACCAGTTTCGTTCTGTTCTCGTTGAGCATGGCGCCGCTCTTTCCACTGCAAGAGCCAGGATCAGAGAATTCCTTGTCGCAAAATTTTCGGTTGAGGACATTCTGTACGTTTCTCGTGGCATGGGACGGGACGAGTTTTAGCAGCCCGGCAGGGGGCGATTACCGAAGGGTGTGCCAAGTGCCATTGGATTGATTAAGAGTAGGAGGCCGGGGGCAGCCCGGCGGCTGGCCTCTTTCTTTTGTTTGCCCAAAAGAAAGAGGCGAAAGAAAAGGGCACCCCGCTGTGCTGCCCCTACGGGGTGAACCTCGGTCGGATGCTTGAATTGGGCGGCTCGCAAACTCGCACGATCTGCTTCGCAGCCACGTGCTCAAACACGCTCGCCTCAACTTCCCCCAATTCAAGCCTCCGACCTCGGCAGCCCAGAGGGGGCTTTCCCCTCACCCGGCCCTTCGGGCCACCCTCTCCCCGCAGGCGGGTAGAGGGAAATTACCCCCCCTCTGAAGCTGCCGCAGCCGACAGGCTCAAGTCGGTTAACAGCAATGCGGATGTTTGAGCTTCGCTTCCTTTGCAATAATGGCGAAGCGAGTTTCCGTATTGCCCGGCTTGAGCGTGTTGGCTAAGGGGAGCCGAGGGCCAGCGAAGGTGGGGCCGATTTTCTTTGGTTACTTTCTTCGTCGGCGCAAAGAAAGTAACTTGCTGTCGGGCAACCCCCGACAAACTTTTCGCCGGGCAATCCCTGACCAGCAGGCGCCTACCCCATCATTTTCTTCAGCATGCCGACGATATCGCCGCCACCTGCCGGGATGCTGCCTTGCGGGGTTAGCTTGTTGACGATTTCAGGCAGCAGCTCCGTAAGATGCTGCGCGGCTTCATTTTCGGAAACGCCGGCGGCCTGCGCGAGTTGGCCCAGGTGGCCGGAATCGCCCAGGGCCTGTTTGATCTGGTCGGCGGACACGGGCTTGTTGTCGCCGGTGCCGATCCAGGAATCGACATGTTCGCCCAGGCCAGTCTTCTGGAACAGGTCGCGTATGCCGCTGAGCCCGCCCAGCGCCCCTTCCAGATTCACTGCTGGCGCCGCGGCGCCGGTCTGGTTGCCGCCGCCGAATAGGCCGCCGAGAATGCTGCCCAAACCGGCACCGCCTTGAGCGCTTCCCCCTGTCAGACTGCCGAGGATGTTGCCCAGCCCGCCGCCACCCTGGTTTGCGCCGGCGGTCTTGTTCATCATCATGGTGAGCAGGGCAATCATCAATGCCCCTTTGCTGCCCATGACGCCTTGCTGCTGATTGCCGCCAGTCATGCTGCCGATAATTGAATCAAGAAGTCCCATGCTTTCATCTCCACGAGTTGGCCGTCCCGTGATTATAGGCGGCGGGTTGCAACGAGCCGGCCCTCCGGACGTGATACGGGCATCGTGCACCTCGCCTGGAGGAATTCCTTTCACATGCCCACCTACGACGCAAGGTTCGCGGTTGGCTTGTGTCCGTGGCCAAGGCAGGATCTGTTTGTTCACATATAGTCACCCCGCCAGTGGGCCGACGTGAACTCTTCGTTGCCACTTCTTGGGCGTGTGGCGGGGCTGATTTCCGTCTGGGGTGAGCCCTCTGTATTGCATGGATGAATTGATGTTGGTGGCAGGCTCTCAGATCATTGGGAAACTACCGAATAAGGCTCACGCCTTTTCCGCATTGGTCTTTTTGAGCTTGCGCCACAATGAAACTCGATCGATGCCGAGGATCTGGGCGGCCATGGTCTGATTGCCGGCGGTTTCCTTCAGCACCCACTGGATATAGTCTCTTTCCTGTTCCTCTAGGCTGGGCAGCCGCCCGTCCTGCTTGCGGAATGGGCGCTGGGAAGTCTTCCGCACCGCATCGGGAAGGTGGTCCAGTTCTATCTCTTTGCCGTTGCACAGCGCCACGCCCCGTTCGATGATGTTCTCCAGTTCGCGCACATTGCCCGGGTAGTTGTAATCCTTGAGCAGATCCAGGACTTCAGAGGAGATTTGCGTGACCTCTCTATTCATCAGCGCAGTGCATTTATTGAGGAAGTGGTAGGCCAGCAGGGGGATGTCTTCGCGGCGCTCGGCCAGGGGTGGGATGTGCAGGTTGACGACGTTCAGGCGGAAGTACAGGTCTTGGCGAAATCGACCGGTCTTCACTTGCTCTGGCACATCCCTGTTTGTGGCGGCGCAGATGCGGATGTCCACCATCTTGGGCTGTGTGCCACCCAGACGCAGCACTTCCCGTTCCTGAATGACACGCAGCAGCTTGACCTGCATGGCTGTGGACATTTCCGTGACCTCGTCGAGGAAGAGCGTGCCAGTATTGGCCGTTTCGATCAGGCCATGCTTGCCAATAGCGCCGGTGAAGGCGCCTTTTTCATTGCCAAACAGTTCGTTGGCCAGCAGTTCCTCGTTGAAGGCGCCGCAGTTCACCGCCACAAATGGACCGTCGGGCCGACCGCCATGTTCGTGCAGGTAGCGCGCAAACAGTTCCTTGCCGGTGCCTGATTCGCCGGTAATTAGCACGTTGCACCCGGTTGGACCTACCTGACGCACCATCTCCAGCAATTTCTGCATGCGCGTGTCTTCGGTAATGATTTTGACCCGCCCTTGGAAACTGTCCAACTGATCACGGAGCGCCTGGTTTTCCCGTTTGAGCCTGACTTTATCCAGTGCCTCGGCGACCACCTGGCGCACCTCGTCGAGTCGGAAAGGCTTGGCAATGTAGTGGAAAGCACCCTCGCGCATGGCGGCCACGGCAGATTCCGTCGTGGCGTAACCGGTGATCATGATCACCTCGGCGTCGGCCTGTTTTTCCTTGCACGCCTTGAGCAACTGCATGCCGTCAATGTTTTCCATTCTCAGGTCGGTCAGCAGCAGGTCGAATGACTGACCGCCAATCAGCGCCATGCCTTGCGTGCCCGTGCTCGCCGTAGTCACGTCGTAGCCTTCCTTCTTTAGCACGTGTTCCAGGTTCTGCAGGGCAACGTCTTCGTCATCGACAATCAGGATCTTTCCGATTCTTTTGCTTGTGTTTTCCATCGTATGTGCCCGTTATTCGGTCTGCAACGGCAGCCTGATTTGGAAGATCGCGCCCTTGGGCGTGTTGTTGCCTGCGACAATACAGCCGCCATGTTCATCGACGATTTCGTACACGATGAAGAGGCCCAGGCCCATGCCGTGCCCAACATCCTTGGTGGTAAAGAAGGGATCGAAGATTCTTGGTAGCAATTCCGACGGGATGCCGGGACCGTCATCGGCAACCACAATGTCGATGGCATCGCCGTCCACCTGACAGCCAGACGGAAACGGTGCCGTGGTGCGATCGACCGGCGTGACCTTGCGTGCGGTGATTGAAACCGCGCCTGCATTCCCAACGGCCTGGACAGCGTTCTTGATCAGGTTCAGCAAGGCTTGCTGCAATCGCTGCCTGTCGGCGGGAAGGGTTGTGTCATTTGGAACGTCAACCGTGACTTTCACCCCCTTCGGCACGTCGCTCTTGAGAAATTTCACGGTCTGCTCGACCAGCGGGCGCAGCGGCAAGAATTCCATCTTGAAATGTCGGTCGCGTGCAAAGTCCAGCAGTGAACGGACAATGAGGCGGGCCCGTTCGCTTTGCTCGTCAATCTGCAAGAGCAATCTCTTCTGGGCTTCGGTATCAGCCTCACCGATTTCTTCCAAAAGGATTTGGCAAGAAGACCAGATGTTGGAAAGCGGGTTGTTCAGTTCGTGGGCGACGCCGGAAAGCATGGTTCCCAGAGAAGCCAGTCTTTCGGAGCGCATCAGATGCTTTTGCCGCTGCTCCAGTTCCGTCAACATCTGGTTGAAGGCATTGATGATGGCGACGATTTCCCTGTCCTGCGAAGGCATGGGCAACTGGCCCCGGTTTCCCTGGTGGATGGCTTCAACACTGCCGACCATCATCCTCAGAGGCCGGACAACGCGACGAGAGAGAACTTGTCCAACCCCGACCATCAGCAGAGCAAGGCCGGCGATGTAGATCACAAGAGTGAATCTCAAATCCCGCAGGAAAGTCCGAACCATGCGTCGTTCAGATGTCGTTGCTTCTTCGGTGATGGCCACAATATCCTGACCGGTGCGCCGGATTCGGGGCTCCAGTCCAGATTGCTGGGAGGTGTTGTCAGCGCCGGCGCGGGCATATGCTGTCATCAAGGCCTGGTAGGCATCCAGGTCCTTGCGCAGGGTGCCCACATGTTGCGACGCGCCCAGCTGGGAAAAATCTGCCTCACTCTTGTCCAGCAGCGTACGCAACTTCTCGACATAAAGCGCGTTTTCACTTCGATCGATCTCTTGTCCGTGCAAGAAGAAGTTGCGTTCGAAGCGGCGGATTTCCATTGCGACATCAAACAGTTCAGTCACCCGCTCCCCGAGCAGGACTCGTTGTTCAACAACGCGGATCTTGTCAAACGTATAGATGGAAACGGCCAGGGTCAGGATGGCGACGACCAAGTATCCGAGTTTGAGCTTGCCTTGTAGTGATGCTTGCATGTCGGATATCGAGGATGAGGAAGGGTGTTGCATTTTACAACAGTGAGCGTCAGTAACGCAACAATACGCTGTCATGAAAGACTACCCCCGTGTCTTGTTTGGCTGCCTAAGCATCGGGGCTGCACGGACCATTTAAATCTGCAATGGGCTTTCAGGCGAAAGAGTGAGATATACCTTAAAAAACATACAGATATGCTAGTGGCACGCCGCTTGCTTACATGAGTTACGGATAACCCTCAAAGTATATAGGAGTGCAGCAAATTGTCTTCTCTGACACTGAAATGGCTAGGGGACGTAGGTAGGTTCACCAATGTGGGCAATCTCGGTGACTTCCTGCGAATGGTAGAACGCAAGGCTCCGTCGCAAGACAGCAGCAACGTAGTGCCCTTGAAACGAGTGCCCGGAGCAGTTAACGGGCGTATCGGCATAACGAAGAAAACGCCTGCCCGGAAGTAGAAGTAATAGATGAAGACATGGCTCTGGCGGATTTGAATCTATCCCCTCCATGCGCATCTCATACGTTACTTCCGGCACTTTTCAATCGTCGGGGAAAGACTCAAAGATAACCCGCTCGCTGGCATTGACGTTTCTCGGTTGCCCTGACGGCTAGCCTGTGTGTGGCTGGGAGGCGCGGTCCAGCCATGGTCCACCAAATGCCTCGTTGGTTCACGCCAGTTGCGTGGTCCTGTTCGGTCTCTCGCGCGAGTTTTCTGTCGGCCCCGTGGGATGACACCGCTGGAGGCGCATGGTTAGGCAAGTCTTAAGTGCCACGTGTTCCAAATCACTGGCACTGATTTCGGGAGTGTTCCAGATCCCCTGAGGTGCGCAACACCCAGGTTCCGTGTTTAGGGAGTTATATGCACAAAAAACAATATTCCGCATGGCAGCTGCGTGCGCTGCCATTTTTGTCGTGGCGACATCGAGTCAACGCCGAAACCATTCGCGCCGATCTCATCTCAGGCCTCACAGTGGCCATCGTCGTGGTGCCGCAGGCAATGGCCTTCGCCTCGATCGCCGGCATGCCTCCGCAGTACGGCCTGTACTGCGGCATGATTCCGCCCATCATCGCAGCGCTATTCGGGTCTTCCTGGCACCTGATGTCGGGTCCGACCACCGCCGCGTCCATCGTCCTGTTCTCCACCCTCAGCGCCTTTGCCGCACCGATGTCGCCGCATTATGTGCAGCTCGCCTTTACCATCACCCTTATGGTCGGCGTGATCGAGCTGACCCTGGGACTGGCGCGTATGGGCACCCTGGTCAACTTCATCTCCCATTCGGTGGTGGTCGGTTTTACCACCGGCGCAGCCATTCTCATCGCCGCCAAACAGCTGAAGAATTTCTTTGGTGTGCCTATTCCGCGCGGGGGCAACCTGTTCGAAACCCTTGGGCATTTCGCTAATCAGATACCGAACATCAATGGTTACATTACAGCGATCGCCTTGCTGACACTGGTTTCCGGCCTGTTTGTGAAGTATCGCTACCCCAAATTGCCGTTCCTGATTGTCGCTCTGTTCTCCGGTACCTTCCTCGGCGTGGCGTTCAATCTGTCTATTGGCGGCGACGCCACCCATATCCAGACCGTTGGCGCGCTGCCGCAGACCCTGCCGCCCCTGTCGATGCCCGACTTCTCTTACGACACTATGCGAGAGCTCGCTCCAGGTGCCTTGGCGATGACTTTGTTCGCACTCACTGAGGCGGTTTCAATCGGCCGCGCCATCGGCATCCGCAGCGGCCAGTTGATCAACGGCAACCAGGAATTCATTGGCCAGGGCCTGTCCAACATCGCTGGCAGCTTCTTTTCCGCCTATGTCGCTACGGGCTCGTTCAACCGCACCAGCCTCAACTTCCAGGCTGGCGCCAAAACCCCTGTAAGCGCCATGACCGCAGGCGTCCTGGAAATCTTTATCGTCCTGGCGATTGCCCCCCTGGTGGCATTCCTGCCGAACGCGGCCATGGCCGGCATCCTGTTCGTCGTGGCCTGGGGTCTGATCGACATTCCGGCGATCAAGCACATCTTGCGGTCGACCAATTCCGAGCGTGCAATACTTATCGTCACTTTTGCCGCGACCATCACGCTCGACCTCGTGTTTGCCATCATGCTCGGCATCCTGCTGTCGCTGGTGCTGTACCTGATGCGCGTGTCCAAGCCGCGCATCGTCACCCGTGTCCCCGACCCGCACCTGCCCAACCGCAAGTTCTCGACCTTGGGCAGCAACGGCCACCTGCGCGAATGTCCCCAATTGCACATCATGCGCATCGACGGCTCGATTTTCTTCGGTTCGGTCGCCTACATGCGTGAGGAACTCGCCCGTCTGGAACAGGACCACCCGGAGCAGAAACATCTCGCCATCGTCGCCCAGGGCATCAGCTTCGTCGACATTGCCGGCGCAGACGTCCTGGCCAACGAGGCCGAGCGGCGCCGTACGATCGGGGGTGGCCTTTACCTGATCAACGTCAAGCTGGGGCTGTGGGAGTCGCTAGAGGAATGCCATGCGCTGGACAAGATTCATCCCAACCACGTCTTCCAGGGCAAGTCCGCTGCGCTGCATGCCATATTCCAGAAACTGGACAAGTCAACCTGTCGTAGCTGCACGGCGCGCTGTTTTACCGAATGTGCGAGCGTGGAGCTCGTTCCAGAGCGGAAGTTGTTCGCGGAGTCTGCCGAGTCCATCGTGGGACTGAAGGCACCCGCGCTGTTGCCAAGCGTGGAGGCGGCCGTACCCACCTAGCCTGGCTCCCAAGTGAAAGTGGCTGCGACGTGGTGCCAGCAACGTCGGAGTGAGGGAGCCGGTACTTGGTTTCCTCCCGCGCCGAAGTGTCCGCATGCTGCGGACATCCGTCACAGTCGCCATGTAAACTCCGTTCGTGAAACAAAATACGGCTGTGAATTTTGCAGGCTGGCCTGCGTCGAGGCTGGCGCGGCCAGGTTCATTGAAATTAGGATCAGAACAAGATGAAGTTCTTCTTAAGAACCCAGCGCAGACACTTGCGCCGCAATCAGCGTAAGTTATTTTCCGCAAAGGCTTGGAAGGTGCGTCTAGTGTTCTGGGCAGGCGCTGTGCTGGTCGGGGGTCTGTGCGCCCTGTTCGCGCTCCTCGCGGTGCAAGCAGGCCATATCTTCAGCTGGCTGGTCGGCCTCGGTCCTTGGGTGCCCTTGCTGGCCACCCCGTTGGTCATGACCGGTCTGGCTTGGGCAACCATCAACCTGTTCCCCGGCTCCCAGGGCAGTGGAATCCCTCAGGCCATTGCTGCGCTGGAGTCGCGGCGCAAGAGTGCGGTGCTCTCGTTGCGTATCGTTATCGGCAAAATCCTGTTGGCCCTGGGTGGTCTGGCGGTGGGTGCCTCCATAGGACGCGAGGGCCCTTCGGTACATGTCGGCGCCTCGATCATGTATTCCCTGGGCCGCCTGTCGCGCTTCCCCGCCCACTACATGGAGCGTGGCCTGATTCTCGCCGGAGGCGCCGCGGGCATCGCAGCTGCCTTCAACACGCCGTTAGCCGGGATTGTCTTTGCCATCGAGGAGATGAGCAAGAGCTTTGAGCAGCGTACCAGCGGCATTGTCACCATTGCGGTCGTCATTGCCGGCGTCACCGCGCTGGCTACCCTTGGGCCTTATCACTATTTCGGTACCTCCGACGCCAGCATGGGCAATTACACGGACTGGCTTGCCGTGCCAGTATGCGGCGTGATTGGAGGACTCCTGGGTGGGCTGTTCGCCACGTCCCTGATCAGCGGATCCCGGCGCTTGGCACCAGTAGTACGGCATCACCCTTACCTCGTGGCGCTCGCCTGCGGGTTGGCGGTGGCCATCGTTGGGTATCTTTCTGGCTACACCTCTTCCGGCACTGGCTACGAGGCAGCCAAGGCAATCATCACTGGCAAGGCGGACTGGAATCCCATCTACCCGGTGACCAAGTTCGCCTCCACGCTGGCCTCCTATCTCAGCGGCATCCCTGGCGGCATCTTTGCGCCTTCCTTGGCTACGGGCGCCGGCGTCGGCGCTGATCTGGGCCACTGGCTGCCAGTGGCGCCTATGGCGGTGATGGTTCTGCTCGGCATGGTCGGATATTTCGCAGGCGTCGTGCAGTCGCCCTTGACGGCCTTTGTGATAGTGATGGAAATGACCAACGATCAGGACATGCTGCTGGCGCTGATAACGACCTCATTCATCGCCTACGGGGTCTCCCACCTGGTTTGTCCCCAGCCGATATATCATGCCCTTTCCCACGCATTCCTGAGTTCCGAGAAGCCTTCTGAAGAGCCTTTCACTGAGGAAGCATTAAGCGAAGCGCAGGCTGCTGAAACTTGAATAAGCGTTTGTCGCGCGAACGCAGGTGCGGATCCAAATATGACGTGTTCACGTCGTCTGCGACGAACGAGACTCGGCTACAAACCAAGCTCACTCCCAAAGCTTGGGTATATCGAACTGGCTCATATAATTCCTGCTTAACCAGATTTACTAAGCAAGCATCAACAATGAATCATGAATGAATTAATGACTCACCGCCCCTGGTTTCAGGAGTTCGGCGTCGATATGAGCGCCGCTCTCTTCAGCCTATTGCTGATAGGCCTCTATTATTTCCGCTTGAATGCTCGTATCCGACGCGATCCAACCTACTCAATCCATGGGGTAAATGCGCTTGCCCGGGCGCTGTGGGTCAAGAATGTCATGACCAATCCCGGCTACGAGGTGATGGCCGTGCAGAGTTTGCGCAATTTCATCATGGTCGGCATCATGATGGCCACCACGGCCTCGTTGCTGATCATGGGGACGCTCACGCTGTCCGGTCAGGCCGAAAACATTACCCAAAGCTGGCATGCGATCAGTATCTTCGGCTCGCATTTGAAGGCGCTGTGGATCGTCAAGGTCATGTGCCTATTGGCCGACTTCATTATCGCTTTCTTTGCATATGCACTGGCCATACGATTGGCCAATCAAGTCCTGTTCATGCTCAACGTGCCACGCGACGACCAGACGGAGAATCCTGTGCTCGCGTACGAAGGTGTGGCCAAGAGACTGAACCAGGCGGGGTACATGATCGCGGTTGGCATGCGCGCCTTCTTCTTCGCGATCCCACTGGTGTTTTGGCTGTTTGGACCACTATTCCTGATCGTCGCCACAATTGGGCTTGTTATCGCACTACATCGTCTTGATCGGTATCAGGAAGACTGAGGGAAATCTCTGTGGTTTCCCTTGTGTTGCGCTGGCCCAGCAGGCCTGGTCTATCAGGCCTTTCAGCATGCTGATAATATCGCCGCCGCTGGCCGAAATGCTGCCTTGCGGGTCAGGCGGCTGATAATGTCGCGCAGCACCCGGGACAGGTCTTGGGCGGCTTCATGTTGTGTGACGCCCGCTGCGCAAGTTGGCCCAAGTGACCGGAATCGCCCAAAGCCTGTTTGATCTGGTCTGCCGAGACTGGCTGGTTGTCCCCGGTGCCAATCCAGAAGGCGACATGCACGCCGAGGCCGGCTTGGCTGCAAGTCGCCGAGGATCTTGGCCAGGCCTCCGACGCCTTGCCCGCCTCCGCCAGTCAGGCAGCCAAGAGTGTGGATTCACGCCGCCTTGTCGTTCAATGTGCTGAGAGGCGGTACATAGCGTTCCTTGTTGCTTGGCGCGCCGAATGCTCGACCTTCTACCTCGTTGGCGGCATTGGCAAGATTATCTGGGGCGCGGTCCACATGGTAAAGCACGACGATCAGCCCGATGCTGGCCGCAAACAGGAAAGCCGGCCCAAACAGCCAGAACACGAAGGGCACGGACAGGTAGTAGCAGCGCATTCCCAGGCTGTAGTATGAGCCGCCTCGGTTGAGCAACCGGGCGACATAGGCCGGAGTGGTAGGCGAGGACGGATGGCCGCCGCTATTGATCAGGTAACCCACATGGTTGTACATGCGGATGGCGAAAGAAAAGAAGAAAAAGGCGCCAAACAGATCCAGAAGCAACGGCACCTCCTTCAGCATTCGCAAGGACAGTACCGGCTGATGCGAGTCGGCAAGCGCCTGAAGGACACCCCCCTGCGAACTCGAATGACTCATATTGAGCACGCCTATGATCAGCAGCACCGAGGTGGATGCAAGAAACGTGGCCGCCATGGTGGAGTTTCTCAGTGTCTGCACCGCCAGCACATCCTTGTTGGAATTAGCCATGATGTTTTCTACCCACGCTGCGCGGGCGGTGTAGTTCACCGACTGGATGGTGTAGTGCGGACTCCGTCGCAATTGGAAACGCAGATAGAGGTGATAGGCACCTAACAGCAGCAGACTGGCAACGAAGGCCAAAAGGTCGGGGTAAATGTTCACGGGTAATTCAGTCACCTTATTTTGATTTCCCAGGCTACAAGCGGCATTTGAGAGGGCGGCGTTCAGCCCAAGTCTTGCTGGGTGTCGTAGGTGCGAACATGGGCTGCGCGCACCCTCCATTGGTCGGCCAGTGCGGGGCTGGCGGTTAACCCCCACGAACCCTCGCGATATCCGTTGGCCAGGGTGTCCATCGCTACCGGGTTGCCACGTTGCGCGGCCTGCCGCAGCCAGCTCAGCGCCAGTTCTGGATCAGCCATGACACCCCACGAACCGTCGTGATATCGCAGTGCCAACTGGTACTGCGCCACGTTGTCGCCCTTGAATGCCGCTTGCTCCAGGTTGGCAATGTCCTGATTGCCAGGGACGATCCGACGCCATTGGTCGTAGAGACGGGCAAACAGACTGTTTCCCTGCCGCATGTCGACTCCGGAGTCCGTTGCGGCTTGTGCGGAATCGACCCTGACCGCCTGAAGGGCTTCGGCATCGCCGTTCGCGGCGGCCCGCTGCAGCCATTGTTGAGCCTCGTCATTCGCAAACGGCGTGGTGGCATGCTGCATCAAGCTGAGGCCGATCTCTGCGGTCGCGTGCGCGTTGCCGGCTTGGGCGGCCCGGCGCCACCAGTGCATGGCAGTTGCCTGGTTTTGCGGAACACCCTCGCCCCAGGCGTACATGTCGCCGATGAGCATCGCCGCGTAGGCGTTTCCCGATCCGGCGGCTTTCTCGAACCAGAGCACGGCGGTATGCTGGTTCCTCGCCACGCCATACAGCCCGTCACGATAGGCCATGCCCAACTCCAGTTGGGCTTTGCTGCTTTGAACGTCGGTGACACGCTCATATAACTGGGTCCGGATCGATTGCTCCGCAGGATGGTGAGTCGCAAACGCAGCCAACGCCAACCCAAGTGCGATTGTGCCTATCAGGAAGCGACCGGCCTTGGGCAGGCCAGAAGTCGGACCGCTGGCGTGCGGTGCGGAACCGGCATGCGTGTGTGCGTATGCCAATCGCTTACCGGGTTTGTCAGGAGCGGAAAATGGAAACATGATCAATTCAGAATGGTGGCCTTGGGATACTCCCTTGCTTACACAGCAAACCCCGGACCAGCTCAACTTAAACAAACATTATGTTTTCATTACAATTAGATAGCATCTGTCCGGCTACTAGGCGTCGCCTTTTCAAGCAACAAATTGTGTAGCTGGCTACAAAATGCGTAGCCTTCTTATTGGGCCTGTTGGGCCTGCAGTGATCTCGGACCGGGACGAATGGAAGAATCTGTTGCCGCCACGCCCTGCTCGCTTGTGTTATTGATTCGGTATCGTCCCTTTGCCCAAAAACGAGCCCATGACTGAAGCCTCTGCGCTTCTTAAGGAACAAGCACGCCGATTCCATCATTGGGCACGTGTGAGTCGTTTGCAGCGCAAAGTGCTGGGCATCGTCGTGGTGATTATCGTGGTGCCCATGCTGGTTACCGGGATACTGACGGCGTCCTGGGTAAGCTCGCACATGGATGCTTCGATCGAGAACTGGCTGCGCGAATCAAGCCAGTTGAACCTGGACTGGTTCCGCAACCTGCAACACAACGAGCAACTGTTTGCCGATCTGCTCGCAGACGTCAATCACGACAGTTGGGAATTCGGCTCAAGTCATCCTCTTGTCCCGCCTCGGCTTGCACCGCTTGCCAAGGAACTGGGGATCAGCTTCGTTCAAGTCTATGACCTTGACGCGCACCTGATGTATTCCACCGCGCCCATCAAGCTCATGTGGACGCCCGGCCTTGGACGCGATCAGGGGGTGGTGCGTGTCATCAAGGGCGATCAGCGCCTGCTGGCTGCGGTGACGCTGATCGACGCGCCGCGCCACGGCAGCCCCCGCTACCGCGTGGTGTTTGGCGCACTGTTCGACAAGCCGCTGCTGCAGCGGCTGGGCTTGATCAGCGGGCTCAGGACGCGCCTGTTCTACTCCAACGGGGAGGACGATTTCGCGAAGGCGTTCTCCGAGCAGGAGAGTCGGTCGCTGCGGCTGCGCCTGCCGGCGGAGGCCTTCGCGCAGCTCAAGCAACGGCGGGAATACTTCAGCCCGGAGGCCGAAGGCGGGCTCTACTGGGGCATCTACACGCCGGTCGTCGACGCCGACGGACAGGTGGAGGCGGTGCTGTTCAGCGGGCTCATGCATCGTGCCGGCGACCAGATCTTCGCCGATCGCACCGCGCTGGCACTGGCGATTGCATTGTTGGGAACGCTGTTGGCGGCCTTCACCGGCCTGCTGCTCAGCCGCCTGGTGGTGCGGCCGATCGAGGAATTGCGTGACGGCGTGTTAAGGGTGGCAGCGCGTGATTTTCGCGCATCTATCCCGGTTCGTACCAAGGATGAGCTAGGCGACCTTGCCCAGGCCTTCAACGCCATGGCAGGCAGCCTGCACGACGCGCGGGACGAGCAGCTGCGCGAGTTCCGGGCCGACAAGCTGACCGCTCTGGGCGAATTATCGTTGGCCATGGCGCACGAGATTCGCAATCCCATCGGCGTGATCAATACGGCGAGCCAGTTGTTGGGCAAGGCCAAGAGCAACCCCGAACGCCAGGCCGAACTGGTGCGTATGATTCACGAAGAAACCAACCGCCTGAACGGATTGCTGCGCGACTTTCAGCAACTCGCGCGCCACCGCGCACCGCAGCTTGCCGCGATTCCGCCGGATCAGCCCATCGAAAAGGCCCTGCGTTTCATCCTGGCCGCGCGGCCGGATGTGACCGTAATCCGGGATTTCCGGCATGGCAAGCGTCAGATCCTGGCGGATGCCGAACTACTGCATCAAGCCTGGTCGAACCTCATCAACAACGCGCTCGAATCCATAGGCGCGGCGTCTCCGGAGTTGACCTTGCGATCCTGGGTGGACAAGGGCGCGGTATTTGTGGCCCTCGAAGACAATGGCCCGGGCGTGCCGATCGACATGGTTTCACGGCTGTTTGAGCCGTTCTACACTACCAAGGCGCAGGGTAACGGCCTCGGGCTCACAATTGCGAATACCCTGGTCGAGGCCAATGGCGGCCGGCTGGAATATGTCCCCGGGAAAAATGGAGGCGCGTGTTTCGTGATGCGACTGGTACCTGCTGCGGAGAAGGCCTGATGCAACACACCGTACTTGTGGTTGATGACGAGCACAATATGCTGGTTGTGATCGCCATGGCGCTGGAGGATGTGGGCTACCGGGTGCTGAGCGCCGATTCGGCCGAGGAAGCCCTGAAACATCTGGACGAACCGGACTTGGGGGCGATCGTCACCGACCTTAAGCTGCCGGGCATGCGCGGCGAGGAACTGGTTGCCCATTGCCGACGCGAATGTCCGGAAGTGCCGGTGATTGTCTTGACGGCCTTTGGCTCTATCCGCTCCGCCATCGAGTGCATCCAGGCCGGTGCCACCGACTATCTGACCAAGCCTTTCGAGTCCGAGGAATTGCAGATCGCAGTGCAGGGCGCGTTGCGCTTGAATGAACTGTTGCTGGAAAACAGGCGTCTGCATGCGGTGGTCAGCGGTGCCCGCCCGCGCCGCAGGCTGATTGGCGGCAGCGCACCGATGCGCCGCCTCCACGAAGAGATCGAGCGGGTCGCGCCATATCGCAGCAATATCTTGATCACCGGCGAGTCCGGCACCGGCAAGGAAGCCGTCGCGCGCAGCATTCACGAGCAGGGGCCGCGCGGCGAGCAGGCCTGGGTCGCCCTCAACTGCTCTGCGATTCCGCGCGACCTGATGGAAAGCGAATTGTTCGGTTATGTGCGCGGAGCCTTTACCGGCGCAACCCAGAATCGGCTGGGGCGGCTGGAACAGGCCAATGGCGGCACCTTGTTTCTGGATGAGATCGGCGATCTGGATCTGCCGCTGCAGAGCAAGCTGCTGAGGGTGCTGCAGGAACGGGAATTTTCCCCCGTGGGCAGCGATGTGGTGAGGCATGTTGACGTGCGCATCATCGCCGCCACCAATCGCAACTTGATGGCCTTGGTGCGCAGCGGCGCGTTTCGCGAGGACCTTTATTACCGGCTCGATGTCTATACCATCCATGTTCCGCCCCTGCGTGAACGCGGCGGTGACGTGCCCGAGCTTGCGCTCGGCTTTCTGGCCGAATTGCGCGCGGAAATGGACAAACCAGTCCGCGAGTTCAGTCCTGAGGCACTCGAAGCCATGTCCGGATATCCTTGGCCGGGCAATGTGCGCGAATTGCGCAACGCCGTGGAGCGAGCCTTGTTGTCGTGCCGTGGCAATCGCATCGAAGTAGCGGACCTGCCAGAGCGCATTCAAGGCAGCATGGCGCCGATCGAGGGTCCGGCAGGTGCCGGGCCAGGAAGTGAAGGCCTCGACAGCTGGCTGGAAGAGCGCGAACGCCGGGTGATCATCGCCGCGCTTGAGGCGAGCCAAGGCGTGCAGGCTCAGGCGGCGCGGCGTCTGGGAATCACCGAGCGCAGCCTGTGGCACCGCATCAAGAAGCTGGACATCCACGTCGAACGCATGGTGAGGGACCCCGACGGATCCTGAGCTGTTCAGCCAGCCAACCGCACCACCAGGAAGATGAATGCCGCCCCCAGGCAGGTCAGTCCGATCAGGCCCAGGGCGGTGGACGGGGTCGCACGGGAATGGGCTTCGGGCAGGATGTCGGAGGCGGCGATATACAACAGGAAGCCGGCAAAGAAGCCCAGATAGAGGCTGAGAATTGACGGCGGCACTTGAAAGGCCAGCGTCGACGCGGCCCCCAGCACCGGGGCGAGCGCGTCAAGCAGGAGCATGGTCAGCGAGCGCCGCGCGGAGTTGCTGTGCACCAGCATCAGGCTCACCGTGTTGAGCCCATCGCAGAAGTCATGGCCGATCACCGCAATCGCCACCGTAATGCCGACTGCGGATGACACCTGAAACGCCAGACCGATGCCGACGCCGTCCATGAAGCTGTGACCGATCAAGGCAAGGGCAGAGAGGACCCCCATTCGCGGGTGATGATGCGCGGCATAATCGGCCTCGTGCGCATGATGGACCAGGACGAATTTTTCCAGCCCGTGAAAAAGCAGAAAGCCGCCAAGCAGGGCGATCATTGCACCGCTGGCATCAATCTCCTGCGCATGGGCCAGCCGGAAGATCTCCGGCAGGATGTCGAAGCTCACCACGCCCAGCAGTACGCCGGCGGTGAAGCTGAGCACCAGGTGTAGCTGCTTGCGGAATCGAAGCGCAAATAGTCCGCCGAGCAGGGTCGAGAAGAAGGTGGCGAACGATAGCAGGATGGCGCTCATGGATTTTTCGGGCAGACGGTGCAGGGCGCGCTCGACCCCGGAGCGTGTCCGTCGGCCTTCTCATGGTAATCGGCTGCACGCGGGATGCGCTAAAGCGGCCATGATACCAATACCGTCAGGCCCTGCGGGGCTTATCCGTTGCCTGCTTGTCCCGGCCGGATGGCGAGGAACAGCAAGCCGTCGTTGCGCTTGATGAGCAGCGGCACCGGCTTGCCGTTCGGCAATGAATTCACCAGGCGTTTCATTTGCTCCACACTCGTGATGTCCCTGTTGTCGAGGGACAGCATGATGTCGCCCGGCTCGATGCCTGCGGACTCGGCTGGGCCGGATCCCACCTCGGTCACTCGCACACCGTGATCGACGCCGAACTGCGCGTGTTCGGCCGGCGCGAGATCTTCCACTCCCAGATTCAGGCGGGATGGCGAGGGCTCGGCACTCGCCACACGACTTGCCTTGTCCTCCGCCAGCTTGGCGATGGTCACGGTCAGCTCACGCTTCGTGTGGCCACGCAGAATCTCGACCTGGGCTGGCTGGCCCGGCGGGGTGAGCGCCACCAGCGGGGGCAGATCCTTGGAGCTTTCAACGGGCTTGCCTGCGTAGCTCAGGATCACGTCCCCGATCTTGATCCCCGCTTTCATTGCCGGACTGTCGGGAAGCACCTCGGCAACCAGCGCGCCCTGCGGCATGGCAAGTCCAAACGAACTGGCCAAGTCCTGGTTCATGGTCTGGATCGATACGCCCAGCCAGCCCCGGGTGACGTGGCCGCTTGCCTTGAGCTGGTCGGCGACATTCATGGCAATGTCGATGGGGATGGTGAAGGATACGCCCATATAGCCGCCGCTCTTGCTGTAAATCTGCGCGTTGACTCCGACCACCTTGCCGCTCAGGTCGATCAGCGGTCCGCCTGAATTGCCCGGGTTGATGGGCACGTCGGTCTGGATGAAGGGTACATAGGTGTCGTCCGGAAGGTTGCGGCCCAAGGCGCTGACGATCCCTTGCGAGGCGGAATGATCGAAGCCGAAGGGCGAGCCGATCGCGACCACCCACTGACCGACCTTGAGCGCCTTCGCGTCCCCGACTTCAACCGTGGGCAGGCCTTTCGCGTCCACTTTGATCAGGGCCACGTCGGACAGGTCGTCCGCGCCCACCACCTTGGCTTTTAGTTCGCGTCGGTTATTGAACTTGACCGTGACTTCGCTGGCCCCATCCACTACATGGGCGTTGGTAAGGATGTACCCGTCCGGCGATATTATGAAACCCGAACCCAGTGTGTGGATCGGCTCGGCATCGATCCGTGGATGGCCATTGGGCATTTCGAAATAGCGTTTCATCCAGTCCTTGAGCGGCGACTCGTCCGGAAGATCGTGCCAATCATGCGGAACGCGCATCGATTCGCTGTTTGCCGCATGTTCAATGCTGATGTTCACGACCGCATCGGCATTCTTCTGCACCAGCGGTACGAAATCGGGCAAGCCTGTGCCCTGTGTGGCGACAACTGCAGGTGGAACCGCAGCCGTTGAGCGCGACCACGGTATTTCGTTGACCGCCAGGCCAACGGCGAAGGCCGTCGCCGCGGCCACGGTGCCCAGGGTATATAGCTTGGACTTGGCATGCATTGTCATCTCCTGTAAGACTTAGAGAACAGTAGGGCGGGCGGAATTGAGTCTCGGCGCAAAGGAAGGGTTGGCGCGTCCTGGGCAGCCTGGCTAAACCGGTTAAAGGCTATTCCACCCTTCGCGTCAGTCTGCCTGCCGCCGAGACGGCTCCGGCGCGTATCAGGTGGTAAATTGACGCGCTTGCAGCGGAAGGGTTCCCTCGCACCGGGGGGCTGGTCAAACCGACCATTACCCGACTATAATACTCGGGTATTTGGGATGCCCGGATTTCCGGGCCTAAGAGTGGAGAAAGCCATGTCTGGACAATTGCATGAAGCGGTTCGCGCAGGTGAAGTGGCGCGCGCCAGGGAACTGATCGCTGCCGGAGAGGATGCCAACGACCGCGACGGCTACGGGGCCACGGCGCTGATGAACGCCGCCCACCAGGGCAACGCGGAAATGGTGCGGGCCCTGATTGCGGCGGGTGCGGATGTCAATGCGGTCGACGATGCCGGCTGGAACGCGATCCACAAGGCTGTCTACAACAGCGAGCTGGATCGCGGCTTCGCTGAGGTGGTGGACATTTTGGCGAAGGCCGGGTGTGATGTAGACGCCAGGATAGGTTATGGCATCCGTCCCCTGATGCTGGCCGCAGGTTACGGCGAAGCGGCAGTTTGCGAAGCCCTGCTCGCCAATGGCGCCGACATCCTGGCGCGCAATGACGGCGGCCTTACCGCGCTGATGATGGTGAAGGACAAGTTCTATGTGGAAGTGATCAACATGCTGCATGCCGCGGAACAGGACGCCGGAGTCGGCGAGGGTAGCTGTGCGAGCAAGAATGCGCCGGGTTCCAACGTGGTCACTTTCCTCAAGCCTCTGGCGAAGACTTCCGACCACTGATCCAGGCTGGATGACACCCCCCAACCCCGCCGCGAGCGGGGTTTGTTGTTTCTGGCGCTATCATGGAAGAGACGACCCCTATTCTGCACCTGGCGATGCCCGCACCTCCTTTCGAAACCGCGATTTCCGAACAGATCTGGCGACAGAAATACCGCGCCCTGGATGCATCGGGGGCGCCGGAACTTTCTATTTCCGACAGTTGGCAACGGGTGGCGCGGGCGCTCGCCAGCGTAGAGCCAAAAGACCAGGCCGACTGGGAACAACGGTTCTACGAATTGCTGGATGATTTCCGCTTCCTGCCTGGCGGCCGGATCTTGGCAGGAGCGGGCAGCGGTCGGCAGGTGACGTTATTCAATTGTTTCGTCATGGGCGTGATCGAGGATTCCCTGGACGGGATATTTGATGCGCTCAAGGAAGGCGCCCGCACCATGCAGCAGGGCGGCGGGGTGGGCTATGACTTTTCCACCCTGCGGCCGTCCGGCATGGCGGCAAGAACCGTTGGCAGCACGGCTTCGGGGCCGGTGTCCTTCATGCATATCTGGGATGCCATGTGCGCCACCCTGATTTCTGCCGGCAACCGGCGCGGCGCCATGATGGCCACCCTGCGCTGCGATCATCCGGATATCGACGCCTTCATCGAGGCCAAACGCGACCCCTCCCGGCTGCGCAATTTCAATGTGTCCGTGCTGGTGAGCGATGCCTTCATGCAGGCGGTCGACGCCGGTGCAGACTGGCCCTTGGTGTTTCCAGAGCGCTCGGTGAATGGCGCAGGTCCGGTGGTGGAACGGCGCTGGAGCGGCGCTGCGGCGCCCGAGCCTTGCCAGGTAGTCAGGACGGTCAAGGCCCGCGAACTCTGGGCCCGCATCACCCGGGCTGCTTATGACTGCGCGGAACCGGGCGTGCTTTTTGTCGACCGCATCAACCAGTGGAACAATCTGGCTCGGTGTGAACACATCAGCGCCACCAACCCCTGCGGCGAAATTCCTCTGCCGCCTTACGGCGCCTGTGATCTGGGCTCGCTCAATCTGACCCGCTTTGTGCATGAGCCTTTTGCGCCGCAGGCCCGGCTGGACCTCTCCGCCCTGGGCGAAGCGGCAGCATGCGCCGTCCGGCTGCTGGACAACGTGATCGATGCTTCGCGGTACCCCTTGCCCGCGCAGGCCAGTGAAGCGCATGCCAAGCGGCGTATCGGACTGGGCATCACCGGGCTGGCCGATACCCTCATCATGCTCGGGCTGCACTATGGCAGCGAAGAGGCGCGGCGACTGGGTGCCGACATAATGCAGACCCTGCGCGATGCCGCCTATGGCGCGTCGGTTGAACTGGCGCGCGAGAAAGGCCCGTTTGCCCGGTTGGAGAAGGATGCGTTTCT
>JBAWGM010000087.1:0-23085 GCA_049592895.1 Thiobacillaceae bacterium
TTGACTGGTACCCGCAACATGTCGCCAAACGCAACCAGTATCACCCTGTCCCGCAAGGCAAGCTGGATCGCCTGGTAAATGTCCTCTTCCGGACACACGCATACCGGGCAGCCCGGACCCGGAATCAACTCGACATTCCCAGGCAGCACCCCGCGCAGCCCCGCCTGGCTGATGGAACGCTCATGGCCACCGCAGACGTTCATGATGCGGACCGGCCGGTCGAACTTCAGGCCGCGGATCTTTTCCAGCCAGCTTTGGGCTTCAGTCATGATGTCGTTGCCATCCCTCGCCCATGCAATTGGGCGCCATCAGGCTGTATGTTTGGACGGCGCGATTCACCGGCCTCAAGGCGCTGGCGCTGGCTGCTCAATTGATCACGCAGCCAGTCTAGCCACGCTGTCATCCCGTCGCCGTTGCGGGCCGACAAGCGCAACACGGGCGCCGGATTGGCCAGATTGCGCAGGCAGGATTCAGCCCGGTCAGGGGCGAAATCGTCCAAGTAGGGCAGCAGGTCGGTCTTGCTGATCAGCATCGCATCCGCGCCGCGGAACATCACCGGATACTTGGCCGGCTTGTCGTCGCCCTCGGTGACGGACAGGAGCGTTACGTTGAGGTGCTGGCCCAGATCAAAGGAAGCTGGGCACACCAGGTTGCCCACGTTCTCGATGAACAACAGGTCGACATCTTGCAGATCCAGATGATGCAGGGCGTCATGCACCAGATGCGCGTCCAGATGACAGGCCGTGCCAGTAACAATCTGATGGGCTTGCACGCCTTGGGCACGTATGCGTTGGGCATCATTCTCCGTTTCCAGATCCCCTTCGATGACCGCGATGCTGAATTCCTTCTTGAGCGCGGCAATGGTGGCTTCCAGCAAGGCGGTCTTGCCCGAGCCCGGGGAAGACATGAGGTTCACGGCGAGTATGCCGCGGGTATCGAAGTGAGCGCGGTTGTGCGCGGCCTGATCGTCGTTGCGTTTGAGCAGCCCTTGCAGCACCGACACGGCGGTCGCGCCCTTTTCCACCGGCCTATAGGCGAACCGCTGATTACCCGGTGTGATATTGCAGCCGCAGGTATCACACATCCTCAATCTCCACCGCTCTGCTCTCGCTCAATTCGACGAGTTGAAGTTCCACACTTTCCAGGATCAGTTCGTCGCCAGCAATGAGTTGGGTATGCCAGTCGCCGCACGACCCGCACAGCAATCGGTTGGGAAGGGCATCGGTTTCCGCCCCGCAAGTTTGACAGCGTACCCGGATGGGTGCATGGGTGATGTTGAGTTCGGCGCCTTGCGCACAGGTCCCGGCCGCCGCAAGAGGAAAGGCATTAGCCAACAAGTCCGCCACCACCCCGGACAGCGGACCGACCCTGAGCATGAGCCGGGATGCAGACCGCGCGCCCTGTTGCCGCACGATGTCGCTTACCTGATCCACTAGCGCCTGACAAACTGCAAGCTCATGCATGTCGCAGCCTCAAGGAGTGGCACAGCCCAACTCGCCTGTCGCCTCAAGTATCTCGTCAAACAGCTCCCAGGTGCTGCGCGCATCCGCTTCAGCCACTTTCTGTATGGCATAGCCGACATGGACCATGACGTAGTCGCCAACCTGCGGCAACTTGTCCTGCATCATAAAAAGAGACACGTCGCGCCACACCCCCTTGGCCTGGCAGCGGGCGGTATATGCCTCAATGGACTCGATACGCATGGGAATGGCTAGACACATGGGATTAGTTTAGCGCATGACTACACTTGCCGATAGTGCATCCACGGTCTTAGTCTTACACAATAGCAAGCCCAGGTTCATTACTTGAGTTCTCAAATAAACTTTGACCCCTGTCATAATATCTTGATCCCTGACATTGTTCCTTCACCCTTACTGTTGATACGGTTGGTTCGATGAAAACCCTGGTGCTCGGCATTGGCAACACCTTGCTGACGGATGAAGGCGTGGGCATCCATGTCACTCAACATCTGCAAACACTTCTGCCCGCCGCAGAGGATATTGAAATTCTCGACGGCGGCACCCTGAGCTTTACCCTTGCCGGCCCAATTGAGGATGCCGATGCCCTGATCGTGGTAGATGCAGCCCAACTGAAATCTGCGCCGGGAACGTTGAGGTTATTTGAAGGCGAAGCCATGGATGCATTCCTGCTGGGCAACCGAAAATCCAGCGTACATGAAGTGGGACTGACCGATCTGATGTCCATTGCCCGGTTGACGGGTTCCTGGCCGGAAAGACGGGCCCTGGTTGCCATTCAGCCTGAAAAGGTGGACTGGGGCGAGCACCCCACTGCACGTGTGGCCGCGGCCATTCCTTTGGCCTGCGCGCGTATCCGGTCCCTGATTGAAAGCTGGCGCGGTGTGGCTTGAAGACATCCCTGTGAACGTTTCCGGCGGGGATGGATTTCTCACCGGCAATGCCGCCGCCGTGTTGCGGGAAATTGCCAGCCTGCTCGAGCAGCTCGCCCGAAACGGCGAAGGGGGGTGCATCGATCTGGCCAGCCTGCCGTTCACTTCTGCGGATCGAACCTGGCTTCAGGATAAGCTCGGCAAGGGCGAAGTGGAAGTCAACATCAACGCCGGGGGGCCCACCACGATCATGGAAACCGGCACTTCGGGCGTGTGGTGGATTACCCATCGAAATGAGCAGAACGCCAAGTCCGGCGAATTCATCGAGGTGGCCCTAGTGCCCGAATTGGTCGCCACCCACCCGGACGATGTTTTATTGGGACTCGACCGTCTCAATAAGAAGATTCATGGCTAAGATGATCGAAGCGCCCGCAGATATGTTCCACCAACCCCAGGGAGACCATCATCATGCATGACAAGGAAGGGATGTTTTTCCAGCGCCTAGCCTGCCAGGGCATATCCCGCAGGGCATTTCTTAAATACTGCGCCACCCTCGCCTCCCTGATGGCCCTGCCGCCGACTGCGGGCAAAGCCTTCGCCGATGCTCTGGCCAAGCGCTCACGGCCATCGGTCATCTGGCTGTCGTTTCAGGAATGCACTGGCTGTACCGAATCGCTCACCCGCTCGCATGCCCCCACTCTGGAAAACCTGATCTTTGACACGATCTCCCTAGACTATCACCACACCCTGCAGGCCGCTGCCGGGGAAGCCGCCGAGCAGGCCAGGCTTGACGCGATGAAGAAGAACTGGGGCAAATACCTGGTCATTGTGGATGGCTCGGTGCCCACCAAGGATAGTGGCATCTACTCCTGTATCGCCGGCATCAGCAATTACGACATGCTGACTGAGACCGCGAAAGGCGCGGCGGCGATCGTGTCAATCGGCACCTGCGCCGCGTTTGGCGGGATCCCCCATGCCAACCCCAATCCGACCGGCGCAGTCGCGGTCAGCGACATCATCAAGGACAAACCGATCGTCAATGTTCCCGGCTGCCCGCCCATCCCGGTGGTCATAACGGGCGTGCTGGCCCAATATCTCGCCCTAGGCACCCTGCCGGATCTGGATCATCTTGGACGGCCCAAAGCATTCTTCGGCGAAACCATTCACGACCGCTGCTACCGCCGGCCATTCTATGACCAGGGAAAGTTCGCCAAAACCTTTGATGATGAGGGTGCGCGCAACGGCTGGTGCCTGTTCGAGTTGGGCTGCAAGGGGCCAGTCACCTACAACGCTTGCGCCACGACCAAGTGGAACGAAGGCACTTCCTTCCCGATCGAGTCGGGGCACGGCTGCCTGGGCTGTTCCGAACCGAACTTCTGGGATGCGGGCAGTTTTTACCACCCCTTGTCCACGCCATCCAGGCCGATCAAGACTGCGGAACTTGGTTTGGTTGCCGGTGCCGCCGTCGGGGTGGCTATTGCGGTCGCCAACCGGAGCAAGAAAAACAGCGCCAAGGCGTCCCACCAAACCGCGACCGTGGCTGATCTGGAGAAAAAACCATGAATGACCTTGAGTTTCTCACCTGGGTGCGCGGCCCCGGCCTGGGCATCGCAATCAGCGTCTTCCTGCTCGGTCTTGTCTGGCGCCTGATCGAGATTTTTTCCCTGGGACGCAAGAAGGATCTATCCGTTCCAAGGTACCGTCCCGGCGCTTCCGGTTGGCACACCATTTTTCGGCGGTCCCTGTCCCACGAGTTGCACGGTGCGGCAGCCTATGTGAGCTATGTGGGCGGCTATGTGTTTCACATTGGCTTCTTCATCGTCTTGTTACTGTTCGCGCCCCATATCCAGTTATTCAAAAGCATCCTCGGCTTGTCCTGGCCCGGTCTGCCATCGCGTCTGGTGGACTTCATCACGGTGCTCACCATCCTTGCCATGGTCATGGTCCTGATCGACCGGATCACCAAGAAGGTCAAGCGGTTTCTCTCCACCTTCGGCGACTATTTTGCCTGGACCCTCACCTTCCTCCCGGTGCTGACCGGCTGGATGGCCGTGCAGCACATGTTGCTGCCCTACACCCGGATGCTGGCGGTCCACATACTGTGCGTGGAAATCTTTCTGATGTTCTTCCCCTTCACCAAGCTGCTGCACGGCGCCACCACCTTCGGCGCCCGCTGGTACAACGGTAACATCAACGGTCGAAAGGGAGTACCGGTGTGAGCAGCGTAGAGGGGCCCCACAAAGTGGGGATCGGAGCGCCCGCGAGCACCGGCAGGGCGACGACACGAGGGTTTCGCGAATTCATACTAATCGACATGGAGGTGCCGGTATGAGTGCTTCGCTGGAAAGAGGCATCAACGTACTCAAGGAAGTCATCGATGCACCGATCGCGAGCTATTTCGCAAGCTGTGTGCACTGCGGCATGTGCGCGGAAGCCTGCCTGTTCTACACCGAAACCGGTGATCCGAAATACACCCCCATCCACAAGCTTGAGCCGCTGCGTCGTATCTACAAGCAGGAATATACGATATTGGGCCGGCTGGCCAAGCTGATCGGGCTGGCAAAGGCCGTTACCGACGAGGAGTTGGAGGAGTGGAAGGAGTTGGTCTACAACAGCTGTACCATGTGCGGACGCTGCTCCCTGGTCTGCCCTGTGGGCAACGACATCGTCTACATGGTGCGCAAGTTCCGCGAAGGCATGGCGCTCTCCGGCCATGCCCCCCAAGACATCGTCAACGCCAGCCGGCGGACGATTGAGATCGGCAGTCCCATGGGCGTCAAGCTGCCCGCGGTGAAGGCCCAGATGGGCCACCTCCTGGCGGAGACCGGGCTGCAAGTGCCGCTGGACCAGGAAGGCGTCGAGTACATGGTGCTGCTCTCTTCCATGGAGATCATCAACTTCCCGGAGTACCTGGCTGCAATCGCAAAGATCATGAAGCAGGCGGGAAAGAGCTGGACGCTTTGCTCCACCGCCTTCGAGGCTACCAACAGCGGCATCCAGCTTGGTGTGTCGGACCTTGCCGCCACCATCGTGTTGCGCGTCGTGGAGGGCGCCGAACGCCTCAAGGTCAAGACCGTCATCAGCCCAGAATGCGGTCATGCCTACACAGCACTGCGCTGGGAAGGACCCAATCTCATCGGCCGGCCCTACAATTTCAAGGTGCAGCACGTTCTGGAAGTGCTGGATGAATTGCGCGGCCAGGGACTGCTGAAAACAGAAGGCTTCGAAGAGGATCGGCTGACCTTTCACGATCCCTGTCAGCTGGTGCGTCGCGGCGGCGTCATCGAGCAGCCGCGCACCCTGATGAACATGGTCGCGAAGAATTTTGTTGAAATGCCGGACCCGGGCAAGCTGAACTGGTGCTGTGGCGGCGGCGGCGGAGCCAGCGCAATCGAGGACGCCAGGGAGCTACGCCTGGAAGCCTTCAAGCGCAAGAAGTCCCAGTTGGAAACGGTCAGGCCGGACCGCATGGTCACCGCTTGCGCCAACTGCCGCATCGTCCTGGAAGAGGGCTTGGAGCATTACCAGATGGACATCCCGGTCGTGGGTCTGACCGAGATCATCGCCGAGCATCTGCCGGAACCCGTCAAGTCCTGATCGGCTGGAGAGACAAACATGGCAATCAGCAACGACAACGAATTCAAGGCGGCATTGAGCGCGCTCTCGCCGGACCGCCAGCGCCTCGCGGCGGCGCGCCTTGTGGCAAATGTGTTGCCATTGTGCAAGGATCCGCGCGTCAAAGGTGCAGTGACCGCAGCCAGGCGGGAGGACATCACCGACGCCGAGCTTGCGGCCATGTACCAAGCGGCCAAGGCCGCCAGCGTGGATAGCTACACCGAGTGCGGCAGGGAATGCGACTGGACCAACCAGGCTGGACACTTCGTCGCATTGGCAGCGCTCTCCTGCGTGACGCCCGCCAGGGAGGGCGCCAATTTGTGCTGGGAGGCCGCCATGCAGGCACGCATGGCGCGCACCTTCGAGACCATCGCGGCGGGGGCAGGCACGGAAAACCACGAGGCAGACGCCCAGTATCGAATCCTGGCCGAATTTCTCAAGCAGTGAGGGAAACGCCATGACCACCGCACAGCGCATCGTTGTTGACCCCATTACCCGGATCGAGGGCCATCTGCGCATCGAGGCAGCCACCGACGAGGCCGGGAAGATCACCCAGGCCTACTCGGCCGGCACCATGGTGCGCGGCATCGAAATCATCCTGCGCGGCCGCGACCCGCGCGATGCCTGGGCCTTCGCCCAGCGCATTTGCGGCGTCTGCACGCTGGTGCATGGCATCGCATCGGTGCGCTCGGTGGAGGATGCACTCAAGATCCAGATCCCGCACAACGCCGAACTGATCCGCAACCTGATGATCGGGGCGCAGTATGTGCACGACCACGTGATGCACTTTTATCACCTGCATGCGCTGGACTGGGTGGATGTGGTGTCCGCCTTGAAGGCCGACCCCAAGGCCACCTCGGAGCTGGCGCAAAGCATCAGTCACTGGTCCAAATCCTCGCCGGGCTATTTCGAGGACACCCAGAAGCGGCTCAAGGACTTTGTCGAGTCAGGCCAGTTGGGAATATTCGCCAATGGCTATTGGGGCCACCCGGCTTACAAGCTGCCGCCTGAAGCCAACCTGATGGCAGTCGCTCATTATCTGGAAGCCCTGGCCTGGCAACGCGATGTGGCGAAGCTGCACACCATCTTCGGTGGCAAGAATCCGCATCCCAATTTTGTTGTGGGCGGCGTACCCAGCGCCATCAGTGTCCACCCCCAACAAGTCGGAGGTGCAGGCACGAATATCGGCGGTGGCCAGGACGCGACGGCGGTGAATATCATCGGCCTGCAAACGGTGCAGAACATCATCAAGCAGATGCAGGAGTTCGTCGACCAGGTCTATGTGCCCGACACCCTGGCCATCGCCTCCTTCTACAAGGACTGGGGGGCGCGCGGCGAAGGTCTGGGTAATTTCCTGTGCTTTGGCGACTTCCCGTCAAAAAGCATCATGGACACGGATTCATTGATGATTCCACGTGGCGTGATCCTCAACCGCGACCTGTCCACCATCCACCCCATCGACCTGAATGCCGACGGGGAGATTCAGGAGTTCGTCGCCCACTCCTGGTACAAATACCACGACGGCGACGCCAAGGGCTTGCACCCCTACAAGGGCGAAACCGAGCTCAGCTACACCGGGCCCCAATCTCCCTACAAGTATCTGGACGTGGACGCCAAGTATTCCTGGCTCAAGTCGCCGCGATGGAAGGGCAAGGCGATGGAAGTGGGGCCCCTGGCGCGGGTACTGATGCTCTATGCCACGGGCCACGAGCAAACCAAGGAACTGGTCGGCATGACGCTCAAGCAACTGGACGTACCGGTGCAGGCGCTCTATTCAACGCTGGGTCGCACTGCCGCGCGCACCCTGGAAACCAAGATCATCGCCGACTCCATGCAGGGCTGGTATGACCAGCTCATGGCCAACATCAAGGCGGGCGACGTTCGCACCTTCAACGAGAAGACCTGGGATCCGTCTACCTGGCCCGGTCATGCCCAGGGAGTGGGTCTCATGGAAGCGCCGCGCGGCGGACTGTCGCACTGGATCGTGATCGAGGATGGCCGCATCGCCAACTACCAGGCCGTGGTGCCTAGCACCTGGAACGCCGGCCCACGCGATCCTTCCAGCCAGCCGGGCGCCTATGAGGCGGCCCTACAGGACAACCATGTGCTGTACGACCCCAAGCGGCCGATTGAGATTCTCCGCACCATCCACAGCTTCGACCCCTGCATCGCCTGTGCGGTCCACGTCACCGACCCGGAAGGCGAAGAGCTGGTGAAAGTCAACGTAGGCTGATCGCAGGCTGGGCTGGGATAGAATCAGGTCCGTCGACTGGCTCGTCTTAACCGCGGCTGGTGCTCGACTTGTGCTAGATAAAATCTGAGGGGCACAATAACATGGAAGACGTGATCAGTCGCCTGCTGGCTGCGGAACTTAAGGCCGAAGCAATTGTTGGCGAGGCCAACAGCCGGAAGGAAGTGTTGATCAATGACGCCCGGGGGAAGGCCCAGTTGATGGAACAGCAATTCGAAACCAACCGCGATCAACTGCGTGCGCCCTTCCTCAAGGAAGCCGAAGGCCGGGCCAGAGAGGCAGTGGCCGAGCTTAACCGGAAATACCTGGATCGCCAGCGCAATCTGAGGGAACTCGCCGCCCGACACGAGCAGGCGGCGACTGCGGCTGCGCTTGCACTGATTCTGGATCCTAAGCGCTAGTTCAGGCGAGTTTGATCACTTGCACGCTTATCTCAATACCCGCGTCAGTCTCTTTACCAGTCAGCTATGGCCCGCAGAGGCGTTGAACAAGTTGCTCGACCAGCCGCCTGAAACAGTGCGAGATGCTCTCAACGCTCACGGGCTAGGCTTTCTCGCCCCTGGCCATTACACCACAGACACTCTCTCCCTGGAAACCCAGATCACAATCAAACTACTGGACGAAGCCCGCATTCTTCTGCGTCCGCTGCAAGGAGCTGAACGACAGTTCCTGCTTCACTGGCTCGAGCGCTTTGAACTCTCCAATATCAAGACCCTCATTCGCGCCAAACTCGTGCAGGAAAAGGCCGCCACGATCACACCCCGGCTGGTGAATCTTGGGCCCTTTGCCCTTCTGGATCTGACTTCCCTGGTCCACGCGGAAGATGTGGATGAGCTGTTGCACCGCCTTGAAACAAGCCCCTACGGCCTCATAGCGCGCAACGTCCGGCTGGCGTTTGAACAAAGCCGTGATCCCTTCATGTTGGATGCCAGGCTCGATCGAACCTATTACGAAAGTCTGGCGCAACAGGCCCGAGCCCTTGAAAGTGAAGTAGGAAAGTCGCTGCAGACGCTGATGGCAGGGCTGATTGACCCGATCAATCTGGTCTGGCTGCTGCGTTTCCGTTTCAACTATAACCTGCCTCCTGCCCAAGTCTATTATCTGCTGCCGGGCAAAGGCTACCGGCTGCCGGATACAGTGCTGCAGAAACTGGTTGCCCTCGACAGCCTGGAGGCCGTACTGCAAGCCCTTCCGCCCGCTTTGCGAAGAATCACCGGCACTGCCCGCGACATCCCGGAAGTATTCATGCGCCTGCAACAGGCTGCGGCCCTCACCGCGCGCAAGGTCGTTGGCTCGCAGACCCATGCGTTGACCCGTTGTCTTGCCTATCTGATTTTGCGCGAGCACGATCTGCGCAGGGCACGGGCGGTGAGCAGAGGTTATTACCTCGGCCTGAGCACCAACAACATGCGAGCAGCGCTGGGCCCCGCCGAACCAGAACACGCCTAACCCAGTGGACCTGGAGCCTCCTGTGGAGCAGCGAGAAGGTGGGCAGAAACGCGAGGCATGACTCGTCCAGACTCCACAGTTCAATGTCCCGTCGCCTTGCCAGACGACGCCGTTTTCTTACCACCGCGATTTTACTGGGTCGGACTAAGCCACTTGGGTTCTGGGCTTGCGCAGCCGGAAGCCCGGCTGTCCGAAGATGCGCTGGCACTGCCGCACTCCCAAGGCAACGCCATCGCGCTGGCGCAAGTGTTCGGAGAGCATTTTGCCGTCCCAGAAATGGCCAGCGTGGCCAAATTCCCGGGGGTCACGTCGCAAATCGCGCACCAGCGCCGTCCGCTGTTTCGCGTCCAGTGCTGTCGGCCGGCCCAAACATTCGCCTTTGCGCATCCCCTCAAGCCTGCGGGTTTCGAACCGCTTGATCCGGCGTCGCACTGTGCGCCGACCTTCACGAAACGACTCTGCGACTTGCTGGCAGCTTTGGCCGCCTGTAACCAGCAGCAAGCCTTGCAGCCGATGGTCGTAGCACGACTCATCGGAGCGCATTTTCTTGCTGGATGGAGATTCGCATCACTTCAGGATCGGCAATTGCCAGTATTCTCGCGACCGCACCTCCGCAACAAATAGCGGTCATCCGCATCGTTCAATAATGCAGCATTACTTGTGGCGCGATGTTTGGGATCATTGGTTTCCATGATGTATCGCTCGCCATCATCGAGAATGCCCTAGGGGAATACTCGGGTATCTGGCGGCTGGAAGCAGAACCGTGCAGTGAACAAAATTCTTGACGACGGTCAATATTATTTCGTAGCCCAGTGTTGCACTTTATGACTACTTTGAATCTTCTTTATTATGAGTTTTAACTTGAAGTGAAAAAAGGTTAAGCCCCGTTGAACATGCTCATCCTTCAGCCTATTGGGAGGGTCGATCTTGCGGGATATGCTGCGAGTCACGCCTCGAAAGCATCCAAGGCCCGGCATCAGGAGACTCCGCCTTGGTGGAGCCACTAGCTTGGTCCGGACCTTTGCATCTTTCCCTGATGCACGCCTTCAGTCTCTTGGCTTTTCAACATCATTGTCATGAATTGGAACCTTGACAAAAGAATGCGCCCATCTAAAAATAAAAATTGGTGCCTGCCTTCAAGGGAGTACCTATGCGCCAAGGTGTGGGTCCTCATGGACTACGGACAAAACGGCGCTGATAGGACGAAGTTATTTCTAGAACTGAAACCTTGCCTGTAGTCTAATTTGTTCGCGTTTCAAGCGGACAGGGTGACAAAAGGAGGCCCAAATGCTCGCCGACAGCTTGACGGACGAACTGCAGTACCGCGGTATTTCCCGTCGTGAGTTCCTCGGATTTTGCGCTTCGATGGCTGCCGTCCTGGGGCTGCCCGCCACAGCCCGCCGCGCGATCGCCGAGGCCATAGAAAACGAGCCCAAACCTGTCTTGGTCTGGCTTGAATTCCAGGACTGCGCCGGTAATACCGAATCGTTTTTGAGGGCGAGCCATCCGACGGTCGCCGATCTCATCCTGGATTCCATTTCCCTCAACTATCACGAAACGCTCATGGCTGCGGCCGGGCACCAGGCCGAGGACGCGCTGACGCAGACCGTCAAGGCCAATGCGGGCAAGTACATCGCCCTGGTCGAGGGGTCCGTTCCGACGGGCGCCGATGGCGCCTATTGCACCATAGGCGGCAAGTCCGCACTTCAGATCGCGCGCGATGTCTGCGGAGGCGCCGCGGCGACAATCGCGGTAGGCACCTGCGCGTCGTTTGGCGGCATTCCCGCGGCGCGCCCCAATCCTACGGGAGCGCTGTCGGTTGCCGACGCGGTGCCTGGTCTGAAGAACCTCATCCACATGTCGGCGTGTCCGGCCAACGCGGAGAACATTACGGCGCTCATCGTCTATTACATGACCTTGAAGCGCTGGCCGCCGCTCGACCAGTATCGGCGTCCGCTATTTGCCTACGGCAAGACCATACACGACAACTGCGAGCGGCGCGCCCATTTCGATGCCGGTCAATATGTTGAAGCTTGGGGCGACGAGGCGCATCGCCATGGCCATTGCCTGTACAAGATGGGTTGCAAAGGCCCGGCAACGTCGCAGAATTGTCCAGTGGTGAAGTGGAATGAAGGCACCAATTGGCCGATCGGATGCGGCCATCCCTGCATCGGCTGCGCCGAGCCGAATTTCTGGGACACGATGACGCCTTTCTACGGGCGGCTTCCCGATGTGGTTGGCTTCAACGCCGGCAAGTGGATCGACCCTGTTGGCCTGGGTCTAACCGGTCTGGTGGCGGCGGCAGCGGCATTCCACGGAGTAGGCGAGGTCGTGCGCCATCGCATGGGCAAGACACCTTCAATCGAAGACGAAGCGGAGACTGAGTAATGGCGCACATCGTTGTGGACCCTGTGACCCGGATTGAGGGTCATCTTCGCGTCGAGGCAGAGGTTGACGGCGGAAAGGTGAAGGAGGCCTGGTCCTCGTCCACGATGTTTCGCGGTATCGAACTGATATTGCGCGGTCGCGACCCGCGCGACGCTTGGGCTTTCGCCCAGCGGATCTGCGGCGTCTGCACCACGGTTCACGCGATTGCCTCGATACGTGCGGTGGAGAAGGCGGTCGGCGCGGTGCCGCCGCCCAATGCCAGGCTACTGCGCAATCTGATCATGTCGGCGCAGAATGTCCAGGACCACGTGATCCATTTCTATCATCTGCACGCACTGGACTGGGTCGATATCGTCAGCGCGCTTGATGCGGATCCGGCGAAAACCTCATCCCTTGCCCAATCGATTTCGGACTGGCCGCTATCCAGCACCAAGTATTTTTCCGGGATTCGAGACAGGATCAAGAGTTTCGTCCAGCGTGGCCAGCTCGGCCCCTTCGCCAATGCCTACTGGGGCCATCCCGCCTATCGGCTGCCGCCCGAAGCCAATCTCATGGCGGTGGCCCACTACCTGGAAGCACTGGAGTGGCAGCGCCGGTTCATCAAGATACATGCCATTCTGGGCGGCAAGAATCCGCACCTGCAGAGTTTCCTGGTGGGTGGCATGGCAACCCCGGTCGACCCCGATGCGCAATCCTCCCTCAACATGGGAACGATTGCAGCGCTCGACAAGCTTGTCGCGGACGGCAAGGACTTTGTCAGCCACGTCTACCTGCCGGACGTGTTGGCGATTGCATCCTTTTACAAGGACTGGGCCTCGATCGGCGCCGGCGTTGGCAATTACATGGCTTATGGCGACTATCCCATGGGCGATGGCGAAAATCCGGAGCTGTTCCTGCCCACGGGCATCATCCACGGCCGGGATCTGTCGAAGCTCGCGATGGTCGACCAGGCCCATATCTCTGAGTCGGTCGCCCACTCCTGGTACGATTATTCGGGCGGCGACAGCCAAGCGCTCAATCCATTCAAGGGCGAGACCAAGCCACATTACACGGGACCCAAGCCGCCGTATGAAAGGCTGGACCTCGACCAGAAATACAGTTGGCTCAAATCGCCGCGCTATGACGGCGCGGCAATGGAAGTTGGACCGCTGGCGCGCATGCTGGTTGCGTACGTAACCGGACGCCCGGCGCGCGTCAAGCAGCTCGTTGACAAGACGCTATCTGCACTGGGGGTGGGTCCTGAGGCGCTATTCTCCACGCTCGGCCGGGTCGCCGCACGCGCCATCGAATGTCAGGTGCTAGTCGAATCAATGGACATGTGGGTGCGGGGGCTGGCCGACAATATGGGGCGTCGCGACTACCGCATCCAGGACACTTCAAAGTGGGATCCCGGTAGCTGGCCGGAAGACTGTATGGGCGCAGGTTTCCATGAGGCCCCGCGTGGGGCGCTTGGGCATTGGGTCCATATCGGCAAAGGATCCATTGTCAATTATCAGTGCGTCGTCCCAAGCACATGGAACGCAGGCCCGCGCGACGCTCAGGGCCATCCAGGCCCTTATGAAGCCGCCCTGGTCGGCACCCCTGTCGCCAAGCCTGACCAGCCCGTCGAAATCCTGCGCACCGTGCATTCCTTCGATCCATGTATGGCATGCGGAGTACACGTGGTTGACGCGACCAAGCGTGAGTTGGCCAGTGTGAGGGTCATGTGAGCGCCATGGAAACAGAAAAGAAGAAAGTCGTCCTCGAACGGGTCTACGTCTGGCAGCTTCCCGTGCGGCTCGCGCATTGGGTGCTCTTCTTTTCGATCATCATATTGTCCGCGACCGGCTATTACATGGGCAATCCCTTCATCAGCGTGTCGGGTGCGGCGCGAGACCACTTTGTGATGGGGACGGTACGCACGGTGCATATGTATACCGCGATCGTGTTTACGCTGACTGTGCTCGTGCGGATCTACTGGCTGTTCGCCGGCAACCGCTATGCCCGCCTCGCCGAATTCCTCCCGATATCGCTCCGGCGCCTGCGCAGCCTCAAGGACACGTTCCTGTACTATTCCTTTGCCCGCCATCATCCCGACGAATACGCCGGTCACAATGCCCTCGCGGGCGCAAGTTACGCACTGATCTTCGTCATCTATCTGATTATGATTGCGACCGGACTTGCTCTCTATTCAGTCTATGCACCCTTCAATTCGGTATTCCGGTGGTTTGAGCACCTGGCGCCGGTCTTCTACGGTTTGCAAACGGCCAAGCTCGTCCATCATATTGGCATGTGGATCGTGCTGATCTTTGCGGTGGTCCACGTGTACTTTGTGTTCCTTTCTTCCATCATCGAACATATCGGAACCTTTGACTCGATCTTCTCCGGCTACAAATTTCTGCCCAAGCGGAAAACAGGTGCGTCGTGAGTGACAAGCCGGCGGTCGATTGCGCGGGAGAAGCAAACGGCGTTCTCGTGCTAGGGCTCGGCAATGTCTTGCTGGGTGACGACGGGGCAGGCGCTGCTGCGGTCGCCCGCATCGAACGTGACTACCACGTTCCGCCAGGCGTGCGTCTGGAAGACGGCGGTACGCTTGGCCTCTCGCTTCTGGGGCTTCTCGCGGAATCGGAGCACGTGATCCTCGTCGATGCCGTGCGCACTGACAGCCCGCCGGGAACCCTCGTTCGACTCGACGGGGCAGACGTGATGGATGCTGTATATGAACGCCTGTCCACCCACCAGGTGGGAGTGGCTGATCTGCTTGAGGCGGCGCGTTTTATCGATCGCTACCCGGCCACCGTGGTCTTGCTAGGCCTCGTTCCGGACGTCATCGATTTGGCCGTGGTCCGATCGAGTGCGGTAGACGCGGGGCTGGACGCGCTGGTCGCGGCCATCGTCCACGAGCTGAAATCCCTTGGCCACAACTTGGTTCATGAATCACAGACTACAACAGGTCGGCATCGCCCTATTCACAGTCTTACTCGCCATTTCGGGATGTGAGCGGAAATCGCCGACGGCACCCGTCGGACTGCTGACATCCAGCGAGGCGCAGCACGCCGGCGGCATCACTTTTGCCACCCGCTGCGCCATCTGCCATGGCGTCAACGGTGACGGCCGCGGTCTCCGACACGAAGCACTAAACCCACCGCCCGCTAATCTGACATTGCCGCCGTGGTCGGAAGAGGCTGGGGCAGGCCGCACCTATCTCGCGATTCGGCATGGGGTACCCGGAACCGCGATGGCTCCGTGGCCGGAACTCAGTGATCAGGAAATCTGGAACGTGGTGGCCTACATCACCACCCTCAAGAGCCAGTAGGTCGGCGTTGCGCAATCGTCCCGGCTCACTTGCCCTTGAACAGACTGAGATATTCGCCGTAACCATCTTTTGCGAGGTCCGCCTTGGGGATGAAGCGCAGCGCCGCGGAATTGACGCAGTAACGCTTGCCCGAGGGCGGGGGTCCATCGTCGAAGACGTGTCCCAGATGGGAATCGGCATACCGGCTGCGCAGTTCAGTGCGCACCATGTTGAGGGAGTGGTCCACGCGGGTAACCACGTCAGACGGTTTGAGCGGCTTGCTGAAGCTGGCCCAACCTGAGCGGGAGTCGAACTTGTCCAAGGAACTGAACAAAGGCTCACCCGAAACGACGTCCACGTAGATACCATCCCGAAAATTGTTCCAGTAGGCGTTGTGGAACGCCGGTTCCGTCCAATCTTCCTGGGTCACCAGGTACTGCTGCGGCTCCAGGCGCTTCTTCAGCACTGCGGTACTCGGCTTATGGTAACCACCTTCGCTCCAGGCTATGGCATGGCTAGCGAACAACACCGCGACGACAATGAACAACCCCTTCCACATGACAGACTCCTTTTCCTGGTGGCGGACCACTCAAAACATACCCTCGTACAGCGTTGTCCTTCTAAGATAATAGACTGGCATTTCGAGTATGTTCGGGCCATGGATGCCGTCGAAGTGGCAATGCTTCCTCATCGGCCAAACTCGGCCCGAGCAAATCCCTCAAGCGCCCGCGGGACTATTCCAGCGGCTATATACGGGCGCTATCGGCCCGGACTGAATGACCCGGTGTATCGACCGATGTGTCAGATTACCCTTCGCACAAGCGGATGGTCAGCTTGACCTAGCAACGGAAGGGTTTCCTTCAAGGACTACATTCTAGAATTCGTCAATTTGGAGTAAGGTTCGACCATCACGCCTGCACTCGGCCCTACCCTCATGGGTATCTTGACCTAGCAGTTCCAGATTTCGTTTCCTAATATTAGGCACTTGATGTCAATATCTTAGATGTTAAGGTTCGAATATGACAAGGACTGAACGTCGAACTGTGGCAAGGCCTGAAACTCAAGGTTGCCCCGTTGAGGGCGGTTCAACTCCGGTTCCAGAAGCATATCGGCAGTTCCGGTTTTGGATTTTGGCCCGGTGCTGCTCCGCTGACAACCGAAGCCTAATGAAGATAGGAGGCTGCGCATGAACCTGCGATGCCGTTTCCCGCCGGTGCTGGCGGGGATCGTAATTGGCATTTCCATGCTGATGGCCTTTGTCCTGGCGGGACGGGGTATTGGCGTAAGCGGCATGTTGACCAGCTTGGTAGCAACGGTACAACACTGGCTGTTGCCCGAACTGACGGAAAAGAGTGCCTACCTGGCGCCCTATTTTGCTCACGGGAGGAATCCGCTCAACGACTACCTGAGCTATCTGGTCATCGGGCTTTTGGTGGGCGCCTTTGCGGGTGCCTGGTCGTGCGGTGATTTCCATTTCGAAGTGCAGCGCGGCCCGCGCATATCGGTAGCGGGACGGCTCGTTTACGCGCTTATCGGCGGCGCCATCACCGGATTTGCCGCACGCTTGGCACGTGGCTGCACCAGCGGCGAGGGCTTGGTCGGGGGTGCGGAGATTTCCGTGGGCGCCTGGGCCTTCCTGCTGTGCATTTTCATCGGTGGTTTCGCAACGGCCTGGTTCGTGAGAAAACAATGGATCTAGTGGGGCCACTGGCAAAGACGGGCGTTATCTCCGAAGCCGCAAACCTGTGGCTGGCGATCCCCACCGGTTTCATTTTCGGCTTCGGTCTCTATCACGCCGGCTTCACCGACAGCCGCAAAATTGCGCGCGCCTTCTATCTGAAGGATGTCGGAGTGCCTGTGGTCATGTTCTCCGCCATTGTTACCGGCATGCTGGGCCTGTGGCTGCTCAGTCTCATCGGTTTCATCGACACTTCCCAAATGTATTACCTACCGACCTATTTGAAACCGATGGCGCTGGGGGGCCTGCTATTCGGCATCGGCATGGCCGTCGGTGGTTTTTGCCCGGGCACGGCGGCGGCCTCCGTCGCTACCGGGCGGGTTGACGCCATGGTGTTTATCATCGGTTTCCTCGGCGGTTCGATTCTGTTCGGCGATCTGTTCCATGTTTGGGGTGATTTCTACAATAGTGATTTCCGGGGCGTCTACAGGCTGGATGAGTTGTTCGGCATGAATATCGGATCAGTGGTGCTGATCCTGGTGATCGCGGCGGTGGCTGGCAGTCTGCTGATGCGTCTGGGGCAGCATTTCTTCTGGCCCGCGCCAGAGGAAGAAGGCATGACGTCCGCCCAGGTGATGAAATACGAGGCGCCACTGGTGTTGCTGGCCCTGATCATTGCGGGTGTCATGGCGTTCTTCCCGACTGAGCGGTTTATGCAAAACTCAGGGGCATCCTGGTACATCATCCAGAGGCAGGCACCCGCACCGACACAACCGCTACAGGGCAAGGCAGCGCCCCGCGTCGAGAAGCAGCCTGAGGAAGGCCCCGCGATGAAGCCTGGTGGAGGCGAGGGATGCTGAATGTCGGCCTGACGCGGCGTGAGTTCATCAAGATCTCCAGCCTGCTGGGCATGGGTGGCGCGCTATCGCCGATGCTGCTGCTTGGCGGCTGCACCGCCCACCCGCTCCCCGGTCAGGGGAAGGTCAGTCGCACGCCAACTGTCTGCGACATGTGTTTCTGGAAGTGTGCGGGCTTCGTCTACCAGGAGAACACCCAACCCTGGAAAATTACCGGCAATGAGGAGGACCTCCACAGCGAGGGCCGCCTGTGCACGCGCGGGACCGCTGGTCTGGGCAGCTATGAGGACCGCGACAGATTGAAGAAGCCGCTGTTGCGGGTGACCGGCGCTGATGGTCGCCAGACTTTCCGTGAAGCTTCCTGGGACGATGCGCTGGATTTTATCGCAACACGGCTGAAGTCGATTGCGGAGCAGTACGGTCCCGATCGTACTGCGCTGCTCAATCACGGTTCCGGCGCCAGCCATTTCCAGCATCTGATGCGCGCCTATGGCTCGGGCACCAACGCCGAACCCGCCTTTGCCCAGTGCCGAGGACCGCGCGATGTCGGATTTGAGTTGACCTTCGGCGAAGGTCTGGGTTCGCCGGAACGGACCGACATGGAGCATTCACGCTGCATCGTGCTGATCGGTTCGCACATCGGCGAGAATCTGCACAACAGCCAGGTTCAAACCCTGGCTGGCGCCTTGCGGAACGAGGCCACGCTGATCACCGTCGATCCGCGCTTTTCCGTTCCGGCCGGCAAGTCTAAATACTGGCTGCCGATCAAGCCCGGCACGGACATCGCGCTGTTGCTTGCATGGATGCACGTCTTGATCGACGAGGAACTCTACGACAAGGACTACATCGAGCGCTATGCCACCGGTTTCGACCAATTGAAGCAGCATCTGGCGCGCTACTCGCCCGAGTGGGTCTACCTGGAAACTGGCATCGAGCCCCAATTGATACGCACCACGGCGCGGGAAATGGCAGCCAGCGCGCCTGCGACCCTGATCCACCCCGGCCGACACACGGTCTGGTATGGCGACGACACCCAGCGGTCGCGCGCCATCGCGATTCTCAATGCCCTGCTGGGCAGTTGGGGGCGCGAAGGCGGACTCTACATACAGGATAGGGTGAACCTGCCGGCATACCCGCTGCCCGCGTATCCGATCCCGAAAAGCACTTTCCGTACCGCGCACGGCGATCGCTACCCCTTCGCCAATGAAGGGGTCACCAACGCGTTGATCGAAGCATCGATCGGCACCGACGCGCATTACAAGGCCTGGCTGGTCTATGGCACCAACCTGCCGATGACGATCCCCGGCATCCGGCCACAGCTTAAGGCCGCGATGAACTCGCTGGACCTGGTGGTCGTCGTCGACACCATGCCCATGGAAATTACTGGCTACGCGGACGTCGTCCTGCCCGAGTGCACCTATCTCGAACGCTACGACAACCTGCGCAACAGCGGCGAACGTCATCCTTCACTGGCCTTGCGCATGCCCGCGTTCGAACCGCGCTATGACAGCAAGCCCGGCTGGTGGATCGCCAAGCAGCTCGGCCATCGTCTCGGCCTGGACGCTTATTTTCCGTGGAATGATTACGCGGAAGTGATCGACTGGCAGCTCAAACAGGTCGGCTCGTCGCTGGAAGAAATGAAAAAGATCGGCACCAAGAATTTCCCACGCACCCGGCCGAAATATTTTGCGCCCGGCGAGGCTGTCAGCTTCCGCACACCCAGCGGCAGGATCGAACTGTACTCGCAACAACTGGCGGACAAGGGCTTTGACCCGATGCCCGAATTTACGCGCCCGGAACAGCCCCCCCAAGGCTATTACCACCTGAACTACGGGCGCATGCCGGCACATACCTTCGGCAAGACCACCAACAACCCCTTGTTGTTCCAGTTGGCGCCGGAGAACACCCTGTGGGTGAATCCACTGGTTGCGAATGAAAAGGGTCTCGAAAACGGTGAGTATGTCCGTCTCGCCAATCCCGAGGGCATCGTCAGCAACCGCATCCGGGTGCGTGTCACCGAGCGCATCCGGCCGGACTCGGTATTCATGGCGCATGGCTTTGGCCACCGCTCGCGTCGCTTGCGACTGACCCATGATGTAGGCGCCGACGATTCCGAACTGATGACGAATGTAAAGGTCGATCCCCTGATGGGCGGCACCGGCATGCGCGGCAATTTCGTCACTATCGTGCGGGAGACCCAGACATGATCCGCTATGGAATGGTCATCGACACCAAACTGTGCATCGGCTGCTGCGACTGCGTGGTGGCCTGCAAGACAGAGAACAAGGTGCCCGAAGGCCTCAACCGTGACTGGGTGGTTGAGGCGACGCAGGGGACTTACCCGAACCTGAGCACCGAGTTTCGTTCCGAGCGCTGCAACCATTGTACGCATGCGACCTGTGTGTATATGTGCCCTACGGGTGCGAGCCACCGCTGGAATGACAGCAATATCGTGCTGGTCGATCCCAACAAGTGCACAGGCTGCAAGGCCTGCATTGCCGCCTGCCCGTATGATGCGCGCCTGATCATGCATCCCGGCGGCTATATCGACAAATGCACGTTCTGCTCCCACCGGGTGGAAAAGGGGCTCGACCCGGCCTGTGTCTCCACCTGCCCGACCCACTGCATGCACTTTGGCGTGCTGGACGATCCTTCAAGCACGGTAAGCGAACTGCTGCGCACCCGCAAGCACAAGGTGCTGAACCCGGAAACCGGCAATGAACCCAATGTCTATTACCTGATCTGAGGCCACCGCAACATGCTCGAAGAGATCCTCGTCAGCGCGCGCAGCAACGCTCACATCGATCCGGTGATGTCGGTGTGGGGCTGGGAGATCTCGGTCTACCTGTTCATGGGCGGCCTGACCGCCGGCATCATGTTCTTTTCCGCCCTGATGCTGCTGCTGAAAAAGGACGACGAAGCCCCATTCGCAGTCAACGGTCTGGCTCTGCTCGGACTGGTGGTGTTGTCCCTGGGCATGACGACGCTGTTTCTCGATCTCGACCACAAGCTGTTTGTCTGGCGCTTCTATACGACCTTCGAGCCGACCTCTCCGATGTCCTACGGCGCCTGGATACTGATCCTGTTCTACCCCGTCGCCATTTTGCAGGTGCTGTCGACGCTCCGAACGGGCTATGGCCTGGTGGCCAGCCTGGTGGATAGCGTCCCGGTCGTCGCGGCGGTACTGGACTGGGCCGAGCGCTACCGACGCGTCATCGCCTGGCTGGCGATCCCGATTGCCGTGGCACTGGGAATCTACACCGGTATTCTGCTGAGTGCCTTCAGTGCGCGCCCGTTCTGGAATACCGGCCTGCTGGGACCTCTGTTCCTGATATCCGGGCTCTCGACCGGCGCCGCCCTGACTGCGCTGATTGCCCGCAGCCACAGCGAAAGGCGGCTGTTCACGTTGATCGATATCGGGCTCATCGCGATCGAACTCCTCATTGTCGCCCTCCTCCTGGTCAATCTCGCGACCGGCTCCCAGCCTCAGTTGGACGCAGTGGCGAAATTATTGGGCGGTAGTTACACGCTCGGGTTCTGGGGGGTGTTTGTGGCCTTGGGCTTGATGCTGCCGCTGGTCCTGGAGTTCTTCGAGATCCGCGGCAGCGCGCGCAGTTTTGCCATGCTGGCACCGGTACTGGTGCTGGTGGGGGGTTATGTACTGCGCGTGATCGCCGTCGACCTGGGACAGGAAACCAGTTGGACCCACTACACCTCCGAATTCAACACGCACTTGCTGGACCGCCTGCATTGAGCGCCCGGCCCCGGATCTGAAAGCCATGAGCAAATACCTAACGACAGCAATCATGTTGAGCTTGGTGGGCGCATTGTCCGTCACCGGCTGCAGCAAACAGGGACCCAAGCCAGCATCGGGAGCCCGCAATTTCGATCAGGTTGCCCAGGCGGTGGCGCGTCGTGAAGACCGCGTTTCCGCCGACGATCTGGCACGCTGGATCATTGAGGGCAAGAAGGATTTTGTGCTGATCGACGTGCGCTCGGCCAATGACTATGCCAGCGGACACATCGACGGTGCCCGCAACGTGCCGGTGCCCGAACTGATTTCGCGCAACCAGATGAATAGACTGCCGAAAGACCGCAAGGTCATCGTTTATTCTCAAGGCTCGGAAACCGCGGGCCAGGCAGCAGTCTTACTGCGCGTGGCGGGCTATGACGCCGACCTGTTGCTGGGGGGCTACAATTTCTGGACCCAGCACGTTCTGAACCCGAATATTCCGGCCGCCCAGGCAGATGAAGAAAGCCGCAGTGGCGCTGAACAGCAGGCCATCGCCTGCTACTTCGTCGGCGGCAACAAGCTTGCCCAGGCTGCCCCTCCACCGCCCCCGCCACCAAAGCCGGCATTTGTGCCGCCGGTCTCCACGCCAGCGGCGGCGCCTCTCGTCTATCCCGCGCATAACGAAGGCTGCTGACCGTGGTCAGCATGTCGTGCCGCCACCCCACCGGATCAGGGCAGCGGCACGGCCAGTATGCGTTCCATCTCTTGCTCGGAGAAAGGTCGCAGTGTTGCCGAATTGCGGCGCTCGGCTGCTTGATTGAGGCTTGTCCAGGCATCGGCAGGCAGTCCGTCTACAAGCCTCGGATGAGAGGGATCGAAGTGAAGCTTGCCGCTCGCTGACCTGTGCAGGCGACCCTCACCCAGCCCCAGCGCCGTCGATGCCCGGTGGCAAGATGCGCAACTGCGGCCTGGTCCGGTGGTGTGCGGCTCAATCGCGCGGAACTGCCTGTTGAAAAGCGGCTTGGGCCATTTCGGATAGACCACGGTCATGATCATGCCGGGCACGACGGGCACGATACGCTTATGGGCGTTCACACCCAGCGGAGGCAGACTGTTGCGCGCCGCGCTGCGCCGGCTGGTCCATCTGCCCGGTGTCGTTCGTCTTTCCGCATGATCGTACTGATGCCCGGCGGAATCGTAGTCCATGTGGCAGCCGTAACACTGCGGTGCCCATTGGCTGTGGCAGGCTGAACAACTCAAAGATGCGTGCTGCCTGGACAAGGGATGTTTGCTGTCCTGGTAAGGCGGGATGCGCAATACACCCAGCCCATCCTTGCGATGCAGCCAACCCACATCGCCGCGCAGCTCGATGTTCCAAAGGGGCGTGCCCCTGGCAGTCACCGGGAAACGTGTGGCCGTATCGCTGCGACAGGGACCGCGCGAAAGCAGATTTCGATACCTGTTCGGCCACTGCGCTCGGGCGATGGTGCGCG
>JBAWGM010000088.1:0-2049 GCA_049592895.1 Thiobacillaceae bacterium
AGCTTAACCTGATCAGGCGCATCCGCCATGCCGAGTTGATTTATAGCTCTGCGCTTGAAAATACTCAAGCTGCAAACATGAGCCTGATATTGTTGTGAACCTTCTACTTGTTGGTACCAAACACCAAGTACTTGGCCCTGAAGCGTTCTGCGCCTTGCCGAGAGATACAGAGCCATTTGAATGGTCCTGATGTACCTTGCCCGAGAATAGCGCAAACGATTACAATTTAGCGTTTCATAATATTCGACTCACCGAAGGGGCGGGCAATGTCGGTAACGACCTACGCGAGCGCTGAACAATACAATTTCGATATCGTGAAGAAGTTCTCGGTAATGGCGCTCGTTTGGGCGGTGGTCGGCATGTTGGTGGGGGTTTATATCGCTTCCGAACTGGCCTGGCCGTTGCTCAATTTTGACAGCCCCTATATCTCCTTTGGCCGCTTCAGACCGGTTCACACCACCACGGTGATTTTTGGTTTCGGCGGCTCCGCGCTGTTCGCGACTTCGTATTACGTCGTGCAGCGCACCTGCCAGACCCGCCTGATTTCCGATGGCATGGCCAGCTTGACCTTTTGGGGGTGGCAGGCGGTTATCTTGTTGGCTGACGTCTCCTACATGCTGGGCTATACACAGGCGCGCGAGTACGCGGAAATGGAATGGCCCATCGACATTCTGATCGAGGTAATCTGGGTGACTTACCTGATCCTGTTTGTCGGCACGATCATGCGCCGCAAGCAGCCCCACATCTACGTGGCCAACTGGTTCTATTTGGCGTTCATCCTTGCCACAGCCCTGCTCCACACCTTCAATAATCTGGCCGTGCCGGTAGGCCTCTTCTCGATGAAGTCTTACAGCCTGTTTTCCGGTACCCAGGATGCCATGACCCAATGGTGGTACGGCCATAACGCCGTGGGTTTCTTCCTCACTGCCGCCTTCCTCGGCATGATGTATTACTTCGTCCCCAAGCAGGCCGGCCGTCCCATATACTCCTACCGGCTGTCCATCGTTCACTTTTGGGCGCTTTGTTTCATGTACATGTGGGTAGGGGCGCACCATCTGCACTGGACAGCCTTGCCGGACTGGACTTCCACGCTGGCGGCCACCTTCTCCATCCTGTTGCTGATGCCCTCCTGGGGCGGCATGATCAACGGCATCATGACCCTGTCCGGCGCCTGGGACAAACTGCGCACCGACCCGATTATGCGTTTCCTGATCGTGGCCTTGTCCTTCTATGGCATGTCCACGTTTGAGGGGCCCATGATGTCGCTCAAGGAAGTGAACGCGCTGTCGCATTACACCGACTGGACGATCGGGCATGTGCATTCCGGCGCGCTGGGCTGGGTGGCGATGATTACCTTCGGCTCGCTCTATCACATGATTCCCAAGTTGTGGGATACCAAGCTGTACAGCACGCGTCTGGTGGGTGCGCATTTCTGGCTGGCCACCATCGGCATCCTGCTCTACATCACCGCTATGTGGATTTCCGGCATTACCCAGGGCCTGATGTGGCGTGCCTATGACGAATTCGGCAACCTGCAGTATTCCTTTGTTGACTCAGTGGCGGCCATGCACCCCTTCTATGTCATGCGCGCCATCGGCGGCGTGTTCTTCCTCGCCGGTGTGTTGCTCATGGTCTACAACGTGGCCATGACCATACTGCAGGTCAAACGTGAAGAGCTTGAACTGGAAGCAAAGCTGGCGGCCAAGATGGCTCAAGCGGGCGCCTATCCCAGGTAAGGTAAGCCATGAATTTCAACTTCAAGCATGAATGGATAGAAACCAACATCGGCCTGCTGCTGGTGCTTACCATGCTTGCGATCAGCGTTGGCGGTCTGGTGGAAATTGCGCCCTTGTTCTTCATTGACAAGACTGTGGAGAAGACACCGGGTGTCAACGTCCGCCCCTATACTCCTCTGGAGCAGCGCGGCCGCGATATTTATACGCGGGAAGGCTGCTATCTCTGTCACTCGCAGATGATTCGTCCGTTCCGGGATGAGAAGCTGCGCTATGGCCACTATTCACTGGCCGCTGAATCCCAATATGACCATCC
>JBAWGM010000089.1:0-4376 GCA_049592895.1 Thiobacillaceae bacterium
GTCAAGGGCTATGAACTGGCCCAGGAAACCGCCTTCAAACTCATCAAGCGAGCGCTCAAGGACTACGGCCACGGCGGCAAGAAACTCGACGCCACCCCGGTCAAGGAACTGCTGCGCCTCGCTGCCACCCACGGCTTGATGACCGTGGAGGAAGTCGAGCGCTGGTTCACCTACCGGGACAACCGCAACAGCACCGCCCACGACTACGGCGAAGGCTTTGCCAAGGAGACGCTGGTACTGCTGCCCGGCTTCGTGGAAGACGCCAAAATATTGGAAACCACCCTGCGCGCCCGCTTCGGCGACAAGGAGTAAGCACGCCATGTCCGCAACGCTCGCGCTGTACTTGCCGCAGAAATACCTGGAACAGGTGCAGGTGCTCCTGCGCGCCCACGTTCCGGACGCCGAAGTGTGGGCCTACGGCAGCCGAGTCAGCGGAGACGGTCATGAAGCAAGTGACCTCGACCTGGTGCTGCGCAACCCGGATAACCTGCAACAAGAAACCGACGGGCTATGCGATCTCAAGGAAGCTTTTCTCGAAAGCAACCTGCCCATCCGCGTGGATGTGATGGACTGGGCGCGCATTCCTGCCAGTTTTCATCGCGAAATCGAGCGGATGCACGTCGTCATTCAGGAGGGCCGCCGATGAGGCGCAGCGCCGCGACGCTGGACGCCGCCGTCGCGGTCAACGTGAAGGAGCTTGGGTATGGCGGTTGAGTGGCAGCCGATGCCATTCGAACGGCTTCTCACGGAGCCGGTTCGCAACGGCATTTACAAGCCAAAGGAGTTCCATGGCCGCGGCGCAAAGATCGTGAACATGGGCGAATTGTTTGCGCACCCACGCCTCCGCGCAGTTCCAATGAAGCGCGTCGAACTTTCCGATTCGGAGAGACAGTGGCTTACGCTCAGCAAAGGCGACCTAATTTTTGCTCGTCGTTCGCTTGTTGCTGAAGGTGCTGGAAAGTGCAGCATTGTGCTCGACCTTGACGAGCCAACAACGTTCGAGTCATCCATTATTCGTGCACGTCCAGATTCAACCAAGGCTGATCCGCTGTATCTGTACTACTTTTTCAGCTCATCCCTGGGCTTACACCGCCTCGATACAATTCGGCGTCATGTGGCAGTGGCCGGGATCACTGGAAGCGATCTCGCACAGTTAGAGATTCCAGTTCCGCCGCTCTCTGAGCAACGCGCCATCGCCCACATCCTCGGCACACTGGACGACAAGATAGAACTGAACCGGCGCATGAACGAAACGCTGGAGGCGATGGCGCGGGCGCTCTTCAAGTCGTGGTTCGTGGACTTCGACCCCGTCCGCGCCAAACAGGTAGGGTGGGTTAGCCCTTCAGGGCGTAACCCACCGATCGCGGTGAACGGTGGGTTACGCGGCGATGCCGCTAACCCACCCTACGATTTGCCGCCGCATATCCTCGACCTGTTCCCGGATTCGTTGGAGGACTCGGAGTTGGGGGAGATTCCGAAGGGGTGGCAAATCAAATCCATCAGCGACCTCACAGATGTGGTGGGGGGAACGACGCCAAGTACCAAAGAGCAGTCCTTTTGGGAAGGTGGGACACACGCATGGGCTACGCCTAAGGACCTGTCCGCGCTCTCAGTACCTATCCTGCTCGATACCGAGCGGCGGATCACCGAAGCAGGACTGTCCCAAATCGGCTCTGGACTTCTGCCCAAGGGAACCGTTCTCTTGTCGTCGAGAGCACCCATCGGCTACTTGGTCGTTACAGAGATTCCAGTTGGGATCAATCAGGGCTTCATCGCGATGTTGCCCAAGACGGGAACGTCGAACCTCTTCCTGCTTCTCTGGGCCAGCGCCGCGCACGAAGAAATTGTCAGCCGCGCGAACGGCTCCACCTTCCTTGAGATCAGTAAGGCCAACTTCCGTCCGATTCCGGTTGTCGCGCCGCCAACTGACGTGATGCGCAAGTTTGACCGGCTGGCGCGGCCTCTTTACGAACGTATCATCGAATGTGCGCGCGAATCCCGCACTCTCGCCGCGCTGCGCGACACCCTGCTGCCCAAGCTCATCTCCGGCGAGCTGCGGGTCCAGGCAGCCGAGCGCCTGATGGAGGAGGCGAGCGCGTGAGCGAGGTCGTCATCTATCAGGATGAACAGAACCAAACCGGGGTCAGCGTGCGCCTGGACGGTGAGACGGTGTGGCTGACGCAGCGGCAGATGGCCGAGATTTTCGAGACCACGCCCGAAAACGTGCTCATGCACCTGAAAAATGTCTTTGGCGATGGGGAGTTGGAAGAGGGGGCAACTACTAAGGATTTCTTAGTAGTTCAAACCGAGGGCAGTCGCCAGGTACGACGCAGCCTCAAGCACTATAACCTTGACGCCATTATTTCGGTGGGATATCGAGTCAACTCGAAACGCGGCGTGCAGTTCCGCCAGTGGGCCACCCGACGGTGACCTACCGTGACGTGGTCCGGGAGGACTGACTGCAGCAACAACTACCTTGGATACCAGAGCGAGATTGTTCCTGGCGCCGCTGCTTCGGGCGCCACGTCTGAGGGTGACGGACGATAGATTTTCGCGATGTATGGCGGCTGATGTGCTTCGAGGAAAGTGTTGATTCTGGGCAAGGTCGCTACAAAATTGTGAGCAAGTGCTGCCAAGGGCGCGTGCCCGATGACGATTAGTAGGGCGACGCGATGTTGCACGACAGCCGCCAGTTCATTGGGCGTGTAGCGGATACGCTCGTTATGGCTGATCGCTATGCGGCCGTTCTTTCCGCAATGTTCCAGCCACTGCTCGTCCGGGCCATCGGGAGGAAATAGATTGTCGTGACGCTCTACGCTGAGCCCAGCTGTCGTGAGGATTTCGGGAAAACGCTTCCCGAGGTCGCGGTCGGTGAAAAAGACGCGGCTCAAGCAGCGCGTTCGTAAAGGACCGCTTCCTCGATCTCTGCCTGGCTGAGGCCGTAGTCGTCCACGAGTTCGGCGATGGTTTCACCGGCATCGATACGTTCGGCGATGGCGCCGGTCGAAATGCCTCGCCTCAGCACTACCGGGCGCCCGAAGGCGATTTGGGGATCGATCGCAATCGGCTTTTGAGTTGACGTGCCAGCAGAGATAAACGGATAGAGACGCACAGGAAACTGCCATTGATCCCATTCGACACGCTTCAAGTGTTCTTCGAAGAGTTTCCGCATGGCAAGCTGGCCCGAGGCATTGAGACTGATCAGCTTCCCGTATTGGTCGAGGAACACTTCGCCAGCATGGGTACGAAGGTCCTTGTGCAGCAACAGGCGATCTACTTGAAGCGTGCGCTCGGCGTATCTGAGAGCCTTTCGCAGTTCCTTGATGGCCACACCGTGCTCGGTTCTGAGCGACCGAAGCACATGGGCTTCGATCAGGTTCCAGAAGGAAAGAAGTGGTGGCTGCTTTTGGCTCGGTTGAAGGAGTGGCTGAAAGCGTTCGACTCCACCTGCCTTCGGATAGGGGCGACCAACCACCCACGACCGCAGTGTCGCGCCAGGCAGCTTGAGATAACGCGCCGCTTCCGCCAAGGTGTAGGCGGGTTGATTGCGCAGATCGATGTTCTTGGCACCCATAATGGAGTCTCTTGGCAGATTGCCATTTTAATGCTGATCGACAAGGAGGAAACGAGAAAGTTTGGCGGCGCCTTTCCTTGGGGCCGCCATCTTCGGATGTCTCCTGGGGTCAATCTTCATTCTGTAACATGCAATATCCGCTGACACTATGGAACAATGCTGGCATGACCTTGATTAGCTGTCGCGAGGAGCCGGTTCATTGAATCCGTCGTCGAGGAGGCCGCGCTCGCCTGGCTGGAGTCACTTGGCTATTCCGTCCTCCACGGTCCCGAAATCTCGCCTGGCGGCGATGCCCTCACCCCGGCCCTCTCCCGGTGGGAGAGGGAGAAATATTCCGACGTGGTGCTGGAAGGCCGCTTGCGCGAGGCGCTGGTGCAACTCAATCCCGACCTGCCTGGCGAAGCATTGGAAGATGCATTCCGAAAGCTGACACGCACGGATGCGGCATCATTGATCGAACGCAACCGAGCCGTGCACCGAATGCTGGTGGATGGCGTGGCGGTGGAGTATCGCCGCAAAGACGGCTTGATCGCGGGCACGCAGGCGAAATTGATCGACTTCGACACGCCCGGCAACAACGACTGGCTGGCCGTCAACCAGTTCACCGTGGCCGAGGGGCAGCACACCCGCCGCCCGGACGTGGTGCTGTTTATCAACGGCCTGCCGCTGGCGGTGATCGAACTCAAGAACCCGGCCGACGAAAATGCCACTGTGTGGAGTGCCTGGCAGCAGCTTCAGACCTACCAGACACAGATTCCCGCGCTCTTTGCCACCAATGCGGCACTGGTGGTCTCCGATGGTG
>JBAWGM010000090.1:0-1882 GCA_049592895.1 Thiobacillaceae bacterium
TATTGTGATATAGATAATACTCTATCATAATGATCGAAAAAATTGACTTTCATTTATGGTTGATCCGGATAGAGTTACATCCACATTCCGAAATGACCGGGAATGGAATTATCCAATCAACCTAGGAGGCATGAACCATGAGTGGCCAAGCTGCCGGCGGCACCATCCAGGACGCCAAGGAACGTTACAAGTCGGGCGTTATTCCGTACAAGAAAATGGGCTATTGGGAGCCCGACTATAAGCCCAAGGATACCGATATCATCGCCATGTTCCGCATCACCCCGCAGCCCGGGGTGGATGCAGACGAGGCTGCGGCTGCGGTGGCGGGCGAGTCGTCCACGGCCACCTGGACCGTGGTCTGGACCGACCGATTGACCGCCTGCGAGCTTTATCGCGCCAAGGCCTACCGCGTCGACCCGGTGCCCAACACCGGTCCGGGCACCAAGAGCGAAGCGCAGTATTTCGCCTACATTGCCTATGACCTCGACCTGTTCGAGCCGGGCTCCATCGCCAACCTGACCGCTTCGATCATCGGCAACGTGTTCGGCTTCAAGGCGGTGAAGGCACTGCGCCTGGAAGACATGCGCATCCCGGTCGCGTATCTGAAAACCTTCCAGGGTCCGGCAACCGGCGTCGTGGTCGAGCGCGAGCGTCTCGACAACTTCGGCCGCCCGCTGCTCGGCGCCACCACCAAGCCCAAGCTCGGCCTGTCGGGCCGCAACTACGGGCGCGTGGTCTACGAGGCCCTCAAGGGCGGGCTGGACTTCGTCAAGGACGACGAGAACATCAACTCCCAGCCCTTCATGCATTGGCGTGACCGGTTCCTCTATTGCATGGAGGCAGTGAACAAGGCTTCCGCCGCGACCGGCGAGGTCAAGGGGCATTACCTCAACGTCACTGCCGGCACCATGGAAGACATGTATGAGCGCGCCGAGTTTGCCAAGTCGCTTGGCTCCGTCATCATCATGATCGACCTGGTGATCGGCTACACGGCGATCCAGAGCATGGCGCTGTGGGCGCGTCGGAACGACATGATCCTGCACCTGCACCGCGCCGGCAATTCCACCTACTCGCGGCAGAAAAATCACGGCATGAACTTCCGCGTCATCTGTAAATGGATGCGCATGGCAGGCGTGGACCATATTCACGCCGGCACGGTGGTCGGCAAGCTCGAAGGCGATCCCCTCATGATCAAGGGTTTCTACGACACGCTGCGCGATACGCACACCCCGCAAAGCCTGGAGCATGGCCTGTTCTTCGAGCAGGACTGGGCTTCGCTCAACAAGGTGATGCCGGTGGCATCGGGCGGCATCCATGCCGGTCAGATGCACCAGTTGATCCATTATCTGGGCGAGGACGTCATCCTGCAGTTCGGCGGCGGCACCATCGGCCACCCGATGGGCATCCAGGCCGGCGCGACTGCAAACCGCGTGGCGCTCGAGGCGATGATACTGGCGCGCAACGAAGGCCGGGATTACCTGCGCGAGGGTCCGCAAATTCTCGAGAGCGCGGCCAAGACCTGCACCCCGCTCAAGGCCGCGCTGGATACCTGGAAGGACATCAGCTTCAATTACGAATCCACCGACACGGCCGACTTCGTGCCGACGGCGACGACAAGCAATTAATTTTGGAGGAGCAACAATTATGATGACCAATCAAGGCAACCGCATTACGCAGGGCCAGTTTTCCTTCCTGCCCGACCTTACCGATGAGCAGATCACCGCACAGATCAAGTACGCGTTGACCAACGGCTGGGCGGTGAGCGTGGAATACACCGACGATCCTCATCCGCGCAACACCTACTGGGAAATGTACGGCATGCCCATGTTCGACCTGAAGGACCCGGCCGGCATCATGATGGAGATAAATGAATGCCGGAAGA
>JBAWGM010000091.1:0-5713 GCA_049592895.1 Thiobacillaceae bacterium
CGAGCAGCGCGTATTCGGCCAGATGGCCGGCGCGCAACTGGTAGCGGCTCGCGCCCAGCGTGCGCAGCAGAGCCCCCTCGTACAGGCGCTCGTCGAGGCTCGCCTGCAAGGCCGCGTAGAGCACGGCAAATCCGGCGAGCAACACCAGCACCAGCACATATTCCACCGCCAGCGTCACCTGGGCGAGGATGCGCCGCACCTGGTCCATGATGCGGTCGAGATCGATCACGGTGACCGCCGGAAAACTGCGCACCATCTGCGCCAGCAGCGTACGCTGAGTCAGCGGCAGATAGAAGCTGGTGATGTAGGTGGCCGGAAACTGCTCGATCACGCCGGGGGGAAAGATCATGAAGAAGTTAGGCTTGAACGAATCCCACTGCACCGTGCGCAGGCTTGCCACCTTTGCCAGCAGCTCCTGGCCGCCAAAGGAAAAGCTCAGCGTATCGCCCAGCTTGATGCCGAGGCGCTCCGCCACACCCTGTTCCACTGACACCAGTGGCTTGCCGCGATCGGAGGCCTGCCACCAGCGTCCGGCGACGATGGCGTTGTCGGGTTGCAGGTTTTCGCCCCAGGTCAGGTTGAACTCGCGGTGGATGGGCTCGTCGCCCTCGCGCCGCGCGCGCTCCGCCACCGCCACCCCGTTCACCGCGGTGAGCCGTCCGCGCACCATGGGGTAGAGCTGCGCGCTAACGATGTGGTGCTCACGCAGGAAGGCGCCGAACGGCGCCACCTGATCGGGCAGGATGTTGATGACGAAATGATTGGGTGCGCGTGCCGGCAACTGGGTCTGCCAGGTGGCAAGCAGGTCGTCGCGCAGCAGGGCGATCAGCGCCATGGCCATCAGCACCACGCCGAAGGCGAGGATCTGCCCGACGCCCAGCCACGGCCGGCGCCACAGATTGTTCAACCCATAGCGCCAGGCCACGCCGACGCCGCGGTGCAGCGCGCGGCTGGCGCGCAGCAGCGCCCAGGCGAAGCAGCCAAAGATCACCAGCGTCGCGAGCGCACCGCCCAGCACGACGAGCGTAAGCATGGCGTTGCCGGTGTAGCGCCACAGCAGCAGGCTCATTGCGGCGAGGGCGGCAGCATAGACCAGCCAGGCGCGCAGCGGCATGGGGGTCAGTTCGCGCCGCAGCACACGCAATGCCGGCACGTTCTTCAGGCGCAATACCGGCGGCAGACCGAATCCCGCCAGTACCACCAGCCCGGTGAACAGACCGAGCAGCGCCGGCAACGGACCGGGCGGCGGCAACTGCGTCGGCAACAGTTCGCGCAGCAGGAGGGGAAACCCAAACTGCGCACCCCAGCCCAGCAGCACGCCGATGCTGCTGCCGATCAGACCAAGCAGCAGGAGCTGCGGCGCATACAAGGCCACGATGTCGCTTTGCCCGGCGCCGAGGCAGCGCAGCATGGCGCTGACATCGAAATGGCGCTCGCTGTAGCGGCGTGCCGCCATGGCGATGGCCACGCCCGCAAGCAGCACTGCGACGAGGCTGGCCATCTCCAGGTAGCGCTCGGCGCGGTCGAGCGCAGAGCCGATGGCTGGCCGGCCCTCGTGCACGTCGATCAGACGGTCGCTCGGACCGAGCCGGGGAGTCAGCCAATGTTGGTAGCGGGCGATGGCTGCGGGTTCGCCGGCAAACTGATAGTTGAGCGTCAGCCGGCTGCCCGGCGCCAACACGCCGGCGCGTTCGGCGTCGACGCGGTTGATCAACACTGCCGGCGCCAGCGCCGCAAAGTTGCCGGCGCCGCCGGGGTCGAAAGTAAGAATGCGGGCGATGCGCAGGGCGCGATTGCCGAGGGTAATTTCATCTGCCACCTTTGCCCGCAACAGCGGCAGCAGGCGCGCCTCCACCCAAGCCTCGCCTGGATTGGGGATGCCGCGTGTGCTGGCTTCCTCTCCAAAGGGTTGGGCAGCGGTGCGCAGTGTGCCACGCAGCGGATAGCCGGCGTGCACCGCCTTGATGTCGGACAGTTGCAGGTTGTCGCCGTGCAGCACCACGCTGGGAAACTCCAGGGACTCATCCTCGCGCAGTCCCAGGGCGCGTGCCTGCTCAAGCCAGGCCGGGTTCACCGGACGCGGGCTGCGCAACACCAGGTCGGCGCCGAGCAGTTCCGCCGACTGGTTGACCATGGAGCGCTGCAGGCGATCGGCGAAGAAGCCGATGGTCGAGGTCGCGGTCACCGCGATCACCAGGGCCGACAGCAGGATGCGCAACTCGCCGGCGCGCCAGTCGCGCAGCAAGAGCCGCAGCGCGAGGCTGAAGCGCTTAAGCGTTGGCGACGATGCGTCCGGCATCGAGGTGGAGGCGGCGGGTGCAGCGTGCCGCCATGCGCTCGTCGTGCGTCACCAAAATCAAGGTCGTGCCCTGTTCGGCGTTGAGGGCAAACAGGAGATCCGCCACCCGCTCCCCGGTGTGGGCGTCGAGGTTGCCGGTGGGTTCATCGGCGAACAGCAGCGCCGGTGTCGTCGCAAAGGCGCGCGCGATCGCCACACGCTGTTCCTCGCCGCCGGAGAGCTGTCGCGGGTAGTGGTCTGCGCGCGCTTCCAGGCCGACGCGTCGCAGCATCTCGCCGGCTTGGGTCGCCGCCGACCTCGTGCCGGCCAGCTCCAGCGGCAGCATCACATTCTCCAGCGCGGTCAAACCGGGCAGCAACTGGAAGGTCTGGAACACAAAGCCAACGCTGCGCCCGCGCAGGCGCGCGCGGCCATCCTCATCGAGCGCAGTGAGATCCTCGCCCGAGAGCGTGATGCGTCCGCTGCTGGGCAGGTCGAGGCCCGCCAGCAGTCCGATGAGCGTGGACTTGCCTGACCCGGATACCCCGACGATGGCCACGCTTTCGCCGGCGTTGATGGAAAGACTGATGTCTTCGAGTATGGTGAGCATGCCGCCCGCCGCCGCCACTTGCTTGCCCACTCCCTCGGCGGTGACAATGGGTGTCCCGGCCTCAATCCCTGTCATGCATCGCGTCCTTCTCTTGTTCCTGTTGCTGGTGAGTGGCCCGGTCCGCGCCGCCACCGTCCTAGTGCTGGGCGACAGCCTGAGCGCCGGCTATGGCCTGGAGGCCGGGCAGGGTTGGGTCGATCTGCTCGCGCAGCGTCTGCATCAACGCCACCCGGGCTACACCGTGGTCAACGCCAGCATCAGCGGCGACACAACCGCCGGCGGCCTGGCCCGCATCGACGCCGTGCTGGATCGCACCCACCCCGCGCTGCTGCTGCTTGAACTCGGTGCCAACGACGGGCTGCGTGGCCTGTCGCTCAGGGCCATGCGCCACAACCTCAATGCGATCATCACGCGCGCGCAGGCGCGCAAAACCAGGGTGGTGCTGATCGGCATGCGCCTGCCGCCCAACTACGGCGAACCTTACACCAAAGCGTTTTACCGCACCTACACCGATCTCGCCGAAAAGCGGCATCTGCCGCTGGTACCTTTCCTGCTGGATCATGTGGCCCTCGACTTCCATTTAATGCAGCGTGACGAGCTGCATCCGGCGGCCGCGGCCCAGGCGCAGATGCTCGACAATGTGTGGCCCACGCTTGCGCCGCTGCTGCGCTGAGCGGCGGCGACGCATTTGCGCCGTGTGCCAGCACGGCAAGCGCTGGCCCACCTGAATTTGGAATCTGCCTCCACTCTAATCCTGGTGATGCGTCGAAGGGCTGCTATCCGCGCCTTGTGAGAATGAAGTGCATCACATTGGCAGTGGTAACGTGTTCGGTGCACTGGTAACCCAGCGCCGGCGTATCGATGCCGCCGAAAAGGTGTTCGCCGGAGCCGAGCAGGATCGGGCTGATGGCGACGTGCATCTCGTCGATGAGTCCGGCTTGGAGATACTGCCGGATTGTGGACACGCCGCCGCCGAGCCGGACATCCTGGCCGTTGGCCGCGCCGGCTGCCCGCTGCAAGGCAACATAGATTCCGTCTGTGACAAAGTGGAAAGTTGTGCCGCCACTCATGGCGATTGATGGCCGGGCGTAGTTGGTGAGCACGAAGACGGGGGTATGGTATGGCGGGTTGTCGCCCCACCAGCCGGTCCAGGTGTCGTCGGGCCAGGGCCCTCGGACGGGTCGAACATATTGCGGCCAAGTGTCCACGCCCGCATTGTCAGCCATTCTCCATCGTGCCGGGCGGCTGAAATCACTGGATCGAGTTGCAGCGCTTCATGGCTTTGGTATACGGAGCCGGCTGATCATCAGCGAGCCTGAGAGCGCAAACATGAGCACGAGCGGATGCAGCTTGAAGCCGATCAGAGTGACATCGCCGAGCCACAAGTCCTGACCCACAGCGCCGAACCGGGCGGCGACAGCCAAAAGCGAGACGAGAAGGATTGAGGTTGGTATGGGCGTTCCTTCGAAATACTTTACCTTGCCGGTTCCCTCGGACAGGGCTTCTGCAGTGACGTTGTAGCGGGCCAGGCGTGAGACGCCGCAGGCGATGAAGTAGGCCAGGACGATGCGGTCATACAGGCCCTGCATGCCACAGCCGTACCCAATGATCGCGGGGGCGACCCCGAAGGAGATGACATCAGCGAGGGAGTCAAGCTCCTGACCCATCGCTGATGCCTTCTGCCGCCACCGGGCGATGCGGCCGTCCAGAACGTCGAATATCAATGCAGCGAAGACGAGCCCGCACGCAATGTAAATGTGCCTGACGTCTTTCACTTCGAGGTAGGTCATGATAGAAAAGAGCGCCCCTGCGCCGCAGACGGCGTTCGCCAGGGTAAACCAGTCCGCGAGGTGGAACTCCCGGATCATGGAAAAGGGCTTGCGCGGCGTGATTGTCGTCATTGGATGCTAGCTTCCTGGAGGATTTGCGTGAGGTTCCGTGCCGGGATTCCGGATGTGGGTGCGAAGACGGGTGCCAGGTGTGCGGAATCAAGGGATCGAATCAAGAGGTCGGCGTCATCTGTAGTCGATCATGAACATAAAATGCCTCCTTCAGTTTCCATCAAACATTATGTTTGAGCCAGGCCGCGCCGCGCAGGAACGCCCGCTGGTGCCATATGTCAAGCCGTGCGAGAGACACCGGCATATTCCTGGAAGAGAATGTTGTTCTTGCCTGAGTTCTTGACCTTGTACATCAGACCGTCGGCGCACCGGATAGCATCGTCGGGATTCGCCGCAGGGGAGTGCAACACCGCCACGCCGATGCTGAAGCCGACCGGCCAGCCGTTCAGAGCGGCAAGGTCGATAAGACTTTCGCGCAGCCCGGTAAAGAACACCCGGGCACCGGCAAGGTCGGTTTCTGGAAGCAGAATTGCGAACTCGTCGCCGCCGAGGCGGCCGCCGAAGTCGGAGGCCCACAGGCGTTTGGTTAGCGTGGTTGCGACTGCCTTCAGGACCTGATCGCCGACACTGTGGCCAAGGCTATCGTTGACGCCTTTGAAATCATCCAGGTCAAGATAGCCGAGGGCCAACGGGCGGCCATGCCGGGAGGCAAGCTCGAAGAGCGAGGCGCATCTTTGGTTGAAGGTGCGAGCGTTCAAGATTCCGGTAAGGCCATCTTGTTGCGCAAGTGATTCCTGAAAATCGAGAGAGCCGTGGAGGTGATCGAGAAGACTGGCAATGATGGCGAAAAACCCCAGACGGACACTGGCGTTCCACAACGGTATGGTGGGATGGCTGTATTGGTGCCCCGAGGCGTAATCGACCGTGAGCCAGGTCATAGCAGAGATGACGCAGACGAAAAAGCCGAGACGCTTTCCCGCATAC
>JBAWGM010000092.1:0-11737 GCA_049592895.1 Thiobacillaceae bacterium
CCAAAGGCCGGCGCGAGACTAACAACGATTCGCGAATCCACTTCGGCCCCCAATATCGCAACCAGCATCCAGTAATGGACACGCTCGCCCGCGTGTTCCATTCGCGGGAAGTGGCGGATGCGGTGAAGGAAGCGACCGGCGCCTCCCTCACCGGAACTTCCCTGCGCATCGAGTACTGCCAGGATAGCGACGGGTTCTGGCTGGAACCCCACACCGATATCGGCGTGAAGAAGTTCACCATGCTGGTCTATCTCAACCGGGAACCGGAAGGCGCCGACTGGGGAACCGACATGTACTACGACAGCAACACCCATTTCGGTCGTGCCCCGTCCGCATTCAATGCGGGCCTGATTTTCATTCCCAGTGACAAGACTTGGCACGGCTTCGAGAAGCGTCCTCTGCACGGCGTGCGCAAGTCGCTCATCATCAACTACGTCGGGCCGGAATGGCGCAGCCGCCACGAGCTGTGTTTCCCCGAGGCCACGATACCCTGACCAATCAGTCCCCCTGAACACCAAGCTCCAAGCTAAGTCGTGCTGGCTCATGACCACCGGCGAGGCCGGCATGATCAGCCAGGTCGCCGGCCTGGGACAGGCGATCGGCCTGCCCTTCGAACTCAAGACCGTCAATCCGCGCGCGCCCTGGCGCTGGCTGCCGGGGCATTGGGCGGCGCGCATGGGCGTGCTCGCCAGCCTTGATTCGAACGACGGCATACATCCGCCCTGGCCCGACCTGCTGATCACCTGCGGACGGCGCTCGGTGGCTGCGGCCATCGCGATCAAGAACGCCAGCGGCGGGCGAACCTTCACCGTGCATATCCAGGATCCGCGCGTGCCGCCGACCTGTTTCGACATGGTGGTGCCGCCGGAGCATGACCGTCTGAGGGGCGCGAATGTCTTCCCGACCCGAGGAGCGCTGCACAAACTGACCCGTGAAGCATTGGCCCACGCGGCCGAACGCTTCACGGACGCGTTCAAGGCGGTGCGCAAACCCTTCGTCGCGGTTCTCATCGGCGGCAAGTCCAGGTCCTATGACCTGACAGCGGCGCGCATGCGCGAACTGGCCATGCAGTTGAAAGAACTCGCCGCGAAGCATGGCGCCGGGCTGGTGGTGTCCACCTCGCGGCGCACCGGGGCGGAAAACGAGACGATCCTGCGCGACGCGCTGGCAGATACGGACGCCATGGTCTGGGACGGGACTGGCGAAAATCCCTACCTCGCCATGCTGGCCATGGCCGATCTAATCATCGTGACCGAGGATTCGGCTTCGATGGTTTCAGAAGCGTGCTATACCGGCAGGCCGGTTTACGTCGCCAAACTTGAGGGCCGCTCCAGACGTTTCGATGCGCTGCACAAGAGCCTGGAAGACGCGGGTTTCACGCGGCCATTCAACGGCAAGCTGGAAACTTGGCAGTACGCGCCGCTGGATGAGAATCAGCGCATCGCGGCCATCGTGCGCGAACGCATGGCACGTCGCTGAGCGCCGCCTGCGTGGACCGCGCGAGTGATTTCGATTGAACTGACTGCCGGATTCCGAGCGGAGCGTTAGATCCCATATTGCCGGTCTCGTTGCGAACGGCAGCCATTAGCGGCAATGCGGCCCGTCGTGGCGAACGACTGAAAGGACTGGACCCGACCCACTCCGGTCATTGGCCGTCGTCAAGTCAAAGGCGGCAATCGCCTCACAAGAGCCATCCAACTCTTGATGTCTCATCTGTCAGCTACCTGGATTTGAGCAGCCGTTCAACAAGGTGGTGTGGCTGCGGGGACATCGCCCAATTCCGCTTGTCACTGTGCGCCCCAACTTGCGAGCCAGAAACATCTGCTTCCGATGGGATACAAACACCCCTTTCGCCCCGTCTGGGGTGTTGGCTCGTGTAACCTCAGCGGACGGCTGTCGCTTCCCATTCAATGTTTAGGATATCTGCCCTGTCATCAGGGGGTGGTCTGACGTCGGCGCCAATCCCCCGGAGGTAAACCAAAGTGGCGTTTGAATGCCCGGCTGAAAGCCTCCTCGGATTCATATCCAGCCAGATTGGCGATACCCTTCACCGGAGTGTCCGATGTCTTCAGACGTTGGGCAGCGAGTTGTAATCGCCAGTAAGTCAGATAGTGCATGGGCGGCATATCGAGAAAGTACTTGAAGCGTTCGGCCAGGGCCGTGCGTGACACCCCGACAAGGCGTGCCAGCCGATCAACGTTCCAATCCTCCAAAGGTGATTGATGTAGCAATTTCAGGGCCGTTCCAACCAAGGGGTCATTGACGGCAGCGAACCAACCCACTTCATTTGTCGAAAGAGCCTGCATATGTTTGCGCAGAATCTCGACGAACATCAGTTCAGTCAGGCGAGGCAACATGGAACGGCCGCCCGGAGCGACCTGGATGGCCTCGTGCGCCGTATGGCGTATGGTGTTGGCCAACCAATCGTCGTTTGGGTTCTGTCCGGGGCTGACATGCATCAGTTCCGGCAGGTGTCGCAGCAGCGGATGGAAGAGCAATTCATCACATTGCAGGAAGCCGCAGATGATCTGCGTACATTCACCGTGCCCTCCATGTTCGACAACCAGGATCTCGGGCCACGGCGGGGGCGGGAGCAACTGGTCGGCCGGTACCCTGTCAGCGTCTTGGCGCCCGCTTAGACCATGCTGCTCGCCGTAAGGCAACAATACCGCATCCCCCGCATTCAGCCATACTGGCTCCCGATCCTTTAATTCCAGCCAGCAGCCCCCTTCGGCGATGATATGAAAAGGAATAATGTGCTCGGTACGAAACGACAGCATTCGAGACAGGTCACTTGCCGCCGGTGATATCAGGCCCCAGGGTTCGCGAAATGATGTGCGGAACAGCACGACGCCCGTCAGGTGCATGTTGCCCAGCAAATCGGATAACAGATCCCCTGAAATTGGAATTGGCGTTTCGGACAGGACTCTTTGCGTTTCAGTCATGGCCTCACCCTCCCGAAAGTTCTAGCCTGATATCAAGGCAATGTTCCGACCAAGAATACGAAGAAGGCCGAATTGCCGCCAGCATAGACAATCACTCCAAACTGTAATCAAGGAGACCACACACATCATGAATAATACGTTGAACGAAATCGTTGTACACATAAATGAGAACATCAACCAAGCGGACCTGGATGAACTTGAACAGGTCATGCGCCGGAACCAAGGAGTCATTTCGATCGGCCATAAAGCCAATCAGCAACATTTGATGGTGGTCATCTATGACTCAACGGTCACACATGCGCACAGTCTGCTACATACATTCCAGGACCGTGGGCTACATGCACAGTTGATCGGCATGTGAGCCGGTTGCTCAAGGTCGCGCACACATATTCCGAAGGAGGCCAAGCGATGAAAGCCACAGCGACACAAGGCAGCGCAATGGATCTGAACCCGGAGGCATTGGCTACCCTCAAAATGCGGTTGAAAGGCCTCATGCTGCTCCCTGATGACCCCGGCTACGAGGAGTCCAGAACCGTCTGGAACGCCATGATCGACAAAAAGCCCGCCATCGTGGTGCGTTGTCTGGGAACGGCCGACGTGCTGGCGTGCATGCAATTCGCCCAAGAGCATGACACCCTGCTCTGCATCAAGGGGGGAGGGCACAATATCGCAGGCCTAGCCACCGCCGATGGCGCATTGATGCTCGACATGTCGCTCATGCGTGGCGTCTGGGTGGATCCCCTGCACAAAGTCGTCCACGCACAGGCGGGCTGCCTGCTCAGCGATGTGGATCGGGAAACGCAGTTGCACGGGCTCGCAACCGTCCTCGGTTTTGTTTCTCAGACCGGTATCGCGGGGCTCACCCTAGGCGGAGGATTCGGCTACCTGACACGTCGATTTGGCTGGACCTCGGACAACGTAGTCGGGATCGACCTCGTGACCGCTGACGGGCATGTGGTCAGGGCGAGCAACGACGAGAACCCGGACCTCTTCTGGGGACTGCGGGGTGGTGGAGGAAACTTCGGCGTTGTGACCGGTATCGAGTATGCGCTTCATCCCGTTGGCCCGGAGGTTGTCGGAGGTCTGGTGGCATGGCCTGCCAGTGCCGCCCCTGAAGTGCTGACCTTGTACCGGAGCGTAGCCGAAGAAGCACCGCCTGAACTCACGCTCGTCACGTTCATTCGCCCTGCACCGCCAGCGCCATGGCTTCCAAAAGATACGCATGGAAAACCAATCGTGGCCATATTGGCCTGCCACAGCGGGCACCCCGAGGAGGGTGAAAAGGCCGTCGCATCCATCAAGTCATTCGGAAAGCCCATCGGGGATATTCTGGTCCGTCGGCCTTACGTCCAGATGCAGTCACTGCTCGACGCCACTCAACCGAAGGGACGGTGCTACTACTGGAAGAGCGAATATCTTTCGCGTATCGAACCCGCACTGTGCGAAAAGGTCATCGAACACGCGGCCAAAATTCGGTCACCGCATTCCGCCGTGATTCTGTTCCAACTCGGCGGGGCACTAAATCAACAAAGCGTAGAGCACTCCCCGGTTGGAAATCGCGATGCCCGCTATGTGTTCAACATCGCGGGATCTTGGGAGCAGTCGGGTGACGACCGTGCCAACATCGAATGGGCACGCGAAGCCTGGAACGATATGAAGTCGTACTCGACCGGCGGCACATACATCAATTTCTTAAACGAGGATGAGGGGCCACAACGCACCCAGGCAGCGCTCGGAAGCGGAATCGAGCGGCTCGCCACGGTAAAAGCGAAATGGGATCCCCAGAATTTGTTTCGTACAAACCGAAACATCCCGCCTGCCTGAGCGGTACATCAACCGCCAGAAGGCTGTGACTGACCAGCTCGGTTTCTGAAAAAGCGAATGGCCGATCACCTGCCGACCAAACCAGGTCTGTGGCTGGCCGCTTCCAGAGGTGCACGTTATCTGAACGACCTTGTAGGTCGGCCTGTGGCCGACAGCCGTCCGATAGATGCTTAACAACGATGACAGACCTGTCGCGCAAAGGTGCCGTCTGCGGCCTTGTATATTCCGCACTGAATTCCGAGTTTCTGAGGAGGCTTCGCCTTACCTGTCAGTTCACTTCCAACAGCAGATACCGAATTACCTATCTTCTGTCGCTTAATTCAGGAAGACTCGTCCATCCAGGCCAATTGGATCGCTTCGAGAATCTTCTCGTTGGAGCGGTTGGGATCGTCCTCGAAGCCCGGCAGGGCCATGACCCAGGCATGAAGGTCGGTGAAGCGCACATACTGGGGATCGACATCCGGATGGGCCTCCGCCAGTTCGATGGCAATGTCCAGCACGTCGGTCCACTTCATCTCAATGCCCTTCCTTCACCATGTTGATCGTGTACCTGGGTATTTCGATCACCAGATCGCTTCCGTCGACTCTTGCCTGGCACGACAGCCGGGAAGTCGGTTCCAGCCCCCAGGCCTTGTCCAGCAGGTCGTCTTCCTTTTCGTCGGAAGCCTCAAGGGCTTCGAATCCTTCCCGAATGATTACATGGCAGGTGGTGCAGGCACAGGACTTCTCGCAGGCGTGCTCGATCTCGATGCCATTGGCGAGCAAGGTGTCGCAAATGGATTCGCCCGCCTTGGCGTCAATCACAGCCCCTTCCGGGCACAACTCCACGTGGGGTAGGACAATGATTTGAGGCATCAGCCGATTTCTTCCAGTTTATGTCCAGCCAGGGCGCGGCGCACATTCGTATCCATGCGGCGTTGGGCAAATTCGGTGGTGGCCAGGTTGAGGCCTTCCACCGCGCGCTTGATGGCAAGGTGGTCATTGCCGTCCATGACCGCTTTCAGTTCAGCGATCCTGGCTTCGATGAACGTGCGCTCTGCCGTACTTAGCAGCGTGGCGCCGTCTTCCGCCAGCGCGTTGCGCGTGGCCTCGATCAGGCTGCGACCATCGACCCGTTGCTCGTTCAAGGCACGTGCGAACATGTCATCCTTGGCGTGGGTGTAGGCATCCCTGAGCATGCGGGTCACTTCCTCATCGGACAGCCCATAGGAGGGCTTGACCGTAATCGAGGATTCCACGCCTGTCCCCTGCTCGCGCGCCATGACTGACAACAGCCCATCAGCATCCACCTGGTAGGTGACTCGTATGCGGGCAGCGCCGGCCACCATGGGCGGAATGCCGCGCAGTTCGAATCTGGCCAGCGAGCGGCAATCACTCACCATTTCCCGCTCCCCCTGCACCACATGAAAGCTCATTGCTGTCTGGCCGTCCTTGAAGGTGGTGAATTCCTGGGCGCGCGCCACGGGGATGGTGGTATTGCGCGGAATGATTTTTTCCGTGAGCCCGCCCATGGTTTCGATGCCCAGGGACAGGGGAATCACGTCCAGCAGCAGCCAGTCATCTGACCGGTTGCCAGCCAGGACATCGGCCTGCATGGCCGCCCCGAGGGCCACCACCTTGTCCGGGTCCAGATTGGTCAGCGGAGTCTGCTTGAAGAACTGTCCCACGGCTTGTCGGATACAGGGCATGCGGGTAGCGCCGCCCACCAGCACCACCCCCTTGATGTCGTCCACAGTCAGCCCCGCATCGCGCAGCGCCTTGCGCGTGGGCGGCAGCGTCTTGCTCACCAGGGTGGAAGTGATCTCGTTGAACGCGGCGTGCGTCAGGTTAAGATCGATCAACTCCCCGGTAGATAGCAAAGTGGTGATCCGTTCTTCAGTATGTTCGGTCAATGATTCCTTCGACTCGCGCGCTCGCGTCAGCAGCAGCCGGGTATCTGCGGCGCAAAGCGGAGTCGGCTTAGCCTGTTCGACCATCCAGCAAAATACACGCTGGTCGAAATCGTCGCCGCCCAGCGCGGAATCCCCATTAGTCGCAAGCACCTCGAATACACCCTGGGTCAGCTTGAGGATGGAGATATCGAACGTACCGCCGCCCAGGTCATAGACCGCGTACACACCTTCCGCGGCGTTATCCAGGCCGTAGGCGATGGCGGCGGCAGTAGGTTCATTGAGCAGGCGCAGCACATTGAGTCCTGCCAGCTTGGCCGCATCCTTGGTGGCCTGGCGCTGGGCATCATCGAAATAGGCCGGAACGGTAATGACCGCCCCGACCAGTTCGCCTCCGAGGGACCGTTCGGCCCGATCGCGCAACACTTTGAGAATTTCCGCAGAAATCTCCACCGGGCTCTTGTTGCCCATCGTGGTGTGCAACTGCACCATGCCGGGCGCATCGACAAATTGGTAGGGGTAACGGCCGGTATCGCCCAGATCCCTCAGCCCCCGGCCCATGAACCGCTTGACCGAGACGATGGTGTTATGGGGGTCCTTGTTCTGTGCGGCCTGGGCCGCATGGCCGACCACCGTGGACCCGTCGGGCAGGTAACGCACCACGGACGGCACCAGGAGGTGGCCCTGCTCGTCATTGAGTACCACCGCCATGCCGGAGCGCACTGTGGCCACCAGGGAATTGGTTGTGCCAAGGTCTATGCCCACCGCCAAACGATGCTGGTGGGGCGCGGCACTCATGCCGGGTTCAGTGATTTGCAACAGGGCCATGGGTCAGTCGTTGTATTAAGTGCGGGCGAAGAAAGCCAGTCAGGCCGGTTCGAGTTCTTCCTGGGCGTCGCCGATTTCTTCTATCAGCTTGTGTAGAAACTTTAGTTTGCGCACCGAGACTGCCCCAGCGGCATAATCCTTGGCATCATCGATCTGGGAAGCCAGTTGGACTTCCACCCGTCTTGCTTCGGCGCGCGTTTTTCCCATCAGGTCGTCCAGGGTCTTCCGGTTGGTGCGGCCTTCAGCGATGGCTTCATGCCATTCCATCTGCTGCAGCAGAAAGGCAGGCGGCATGGCGGTTTCGGCAAGCGCCTCAATCCCCTGCAATTGCAGCAGATATCTGGCCCGGCTCAGAGCCGGCTTCAAGGTTTGATACGCCTCGTTGACTCGCGTCGCCCATTGCATGGACAGCCGCTTTTCCGCGTCGCCGCCGCTTGCAAATCGGTCAGGGTGAACCTGGTCCTGGATTTCCCTATACGCCGCGTCCAGCCTGTCCGGATCGATCCGGAATACCGGCGTGAGGCCAAACAGTTCGAAATGGTTTTGCTTGAAATCCATGTTCAGGGGTCAGGGGTCAGGGATCGGGATTCAGGGGGTTTTGTGCGGCCGCTGGCCGAATACATCCAAAGGCAACGGCACAATGCCCCTGACCCCTGAATCCTGGCCCCTGCCTAGACGTTAAAGCTTTCTCCGCAGCCGCAGGTGTTCTTGACGTTGGGATTATTGAACTGGAAACCCTCGTTCAAGCCTTCGCGCACAAAATCGAGTTCAGTGCCATCCAAAAACGCCAGGCTCTTGGGATCGACAAACACGGTAATCCCGTTGCTGTCGAAGCGCACATCGCCGCCTTCCGCCTCATCCACAAATTCCAGCTTGTAGGCCAGCCCGGAACAGCCGGTGGTGCGCACCCCAAGGCGCAAGCCGACCCCTTTGCCACGTTTGGCCAGGAAATTGGTCACGTGCCTGGCAGCACGATCAGTCAAAGTAATGCCCATATCTCTTACTCCTTACGCCGCTTCCGATTCGGCGTCGCCATGCTTGGTCTTGTAGTCCGCCACAGCAGCCTTGATGGCGTCTTCGGCCAGGATGGAACAGTGAATCTTGACCGGAGGCAGGGCCAGCTCTTCGGCGATCGCCGTGTTCTTGATCTCCATCGCCTGATCAAGCGTCTTGCCTTTGACCCATTCCGTCACCAGGGAGGAGGAGGCGATGGCGGAACCGCAGCCGTAAGTCTTGAACTTGGCATCTTCAATAATGCCCGCTTCGTTGACTTTGATTTGCAGCTTCATCACGTCGCCGCAGGCCGGCGCGCCGACCATGCCGGTACCGATCCCGTCATCCTGTTGGTCAAACGAACCAACGTTGCGGGGATGTTCGTAGTGGTCCAAAACCTTGTCGCTATATGCCATGACAGTTTTCCTCGTTGCTCAGTTTCAGTTTAGTCAGTGTGCCGCCCACTGGACGGTGTTGAGATCGATGCCTGCCTTGACCATATCCCACAACGGAGACATGTCGCGCAGCTTGGCAACCTGTTTCTTCATAAGGTCGATGGTGTAGTCAATCTCTTCTTCGGTTGTGAAGCGGCCAATGGTGAACCGGATGGAAGAGTGCGCCAGTTCGTCGTTGCGGCCCAGAGCCTTGAGCACGTAAGACGGCTCCAGAGAGGCGGAAGTGCAGGCGGATCCGGAGGATACCGCTACATCCTTGACCGCCATCATCAGGGACTCGCCTTCCACGTACGCAAAGCTGATATTCAGGTTCCCGGGGATACGCCGCTCCAAGTCGCCATTGATGAAGGTTTCTTCCATTTCTCTCAAGCCTTTGTAGAGCTTGTCCCTCAGGGTGCGGATGCGTTCGTTCTCGGTAGCCATTTCTTCCCTGGCAATGCGAAACGCCTCGCCCATGCCGACAATCTGGTGGGTGGCGAGCGTGCCGGAGCGCATGCCGCGCTCATGACCGCCGCCGTGCATCTGCGCTTCGAGCCGGATGCGCGGCTTGCGCCGCACGTACAGGGCACCCATGCCTTTGGGGCCGTAAGTCTTGTGGGCGGAGAAAGACATCAAGTCGACCTTGAGCTTTTGCAGGTCGATCACCACCTTGCCGGTGGCCTGGGCCGCATCGACGTGAAAGATGACCCCTCTCTCGCGACAGATTTCTCCCAGATTCTCGATGTCCTGGATGACGCCTATCTCGTTGTTGACGAACATGATGGACGCCAGGATGGTGTCAGGGCGGATGGCAGCCTTGAATTGTTCCAGATCGAGCAGGCCGTTGGGTTCAGGTTGCAGGTAGGTGACCTCGAAGCCTTGCCGCTCCAGTTCGCGCATCGTGTCGATCACGGCCTTGTGTTCGGTCAGGCTGGTAATGAGGTGTTTGCCCTTGCCCTTGTAGAACTGGGCCGCACCCTTGATCGCGAGGTTGTTGGATTCGGTCGCGCCGGAAGTCCAGACAATCTCCTTGGGATCGGCATTGACCAGGGCGGCAACGTACGCGCGCGCGTCCTCCACTGCCTTTTCCGCCTCCCAGCCGAACGCATGGCTGCGTGAGGCCGGATTGCCAAAATGTTCGGTCAGCCAGGGAATCATCTTTTCCGCCACGCGCGGATCGACCGGGGTGGTTGCAGAATAATCCAGGTAAATAGGTAATTTCATACTTCTGTGTCCGTCTTCAAAACCATGCATCAAGCGGCAACCGCAATCTTGTTCCCGCGCATTTTTTCCTCCAACACTGCCTTGCCGCAACCCTGCTGCTTGGCCACCAAGTCCGCCAGGGTGACCGAATTCAAGTACTCGTAGATTTTTTCATTGAGGCTCACCCACAAATCGTGGGTCATGCAGCGGTGGTCATCATGACAATTTTCCTTGCCCCCGCACTGGGTCGCATCCATTGGCTCGTCCACGGCCCGAATGACTTCCGCCACCGATATTTCGGACAAGGATTTGGCGAGGGTATAACCGCCACCCGGCCCGCGCACGCTTTCCACCAGGCTGTGGCGGCGCAGCTTGCCAAATAGTTGTTCCAGATAAGACAGGGAAATATCCTGGCGCGCGCTGATGCCCGCCAGAGTTACCGGCCCGTTGCCATGGCGCAAGGCCAAGTCCACCATTGCGGTAACTGCAAAACGTCCTTTGGTTGTGAGCCTCATGATGATTCACCTTCAATCTAAGGTTAAGCCAGATTGAACTATAAAATACCTGACAAATTTAGTCAACTATAGAGTCTGTTTTAACAGGAATTAGATGTGCGGCGGGGCATGGCGGGATGGATGACGCGACGCGGGGCGCAGTGAAGGGTCATTCCCTTCACAAGCCGCGCAACTCTCAGTCGACTATTTTGTTCAGGTACTCCGGATCGAAATCATCCTTGTCGGTTCCTCTCTCGGAAACCTGGGCGCCAAGCTTTTCCAGTTGAACCAGAATCGCTTCCATGCGCTGATCGACATGCGCGGCATGATCAATCAGACCATGGATAGCCTTGACCATGGGGTCGTCCATATCCGCTGAAATGGCATAGGCGGAAAACCCCAGCTTGGCAGCCTGTTCCTGGCGTTTCTTGCTTTGCGCATCCTCCAGGATGCGCGCCGGTATGCCGACTGCGGTAGCCCCACCGGGCACATCCTTCACCACTACCGCATTGGAGCCCACTTTGGCGCCTGCGCCGACTGTGATCGGGCCAAGAATCTTCGCGCCAGCGCCGACTACCACGCCGGACATCAAGGTGGGATGGCGCTTGCCCTTGTTCCAGGAAGTCCCGCCCAGTGTCACGCCATGGTAGAGCGTGCAGTCATCGCCAATCTCGGCGGTCTCACCGATCACCACCCCCATGCCATGATCGATGAAGACCCGCCGGCCGATGCTGGCGCCCGGATGTATCTCGATCCCGGTCAGCCAGCGGGCAATATGGGAAATAAAGCGCCCCAGCCATTTGAAGCCCATGCCCCATACCCAGTGGGCAAAGCGGTGCGACAACAGGGCGTGAAACCCCGGATAGGTGGTCACGATCTCGAACACGGACCTTGCGGCGGGATCCCGCTCGAACACGACGGCGATCTCTTCACGGATTCTGCTAAACATAGGGAAACCTGTCGTATCCGGCTAATGTGGTCAAGGCTTGCTGGCGGCGGCTCCGCCCTGTTCATTTACCGCGGCCAGAATCCCTCGCAGGATATTCAATTCTTCCCTGGCCAGACGGGTGCGGGCAAACAAGCGCCGCAGCTTGGGCATCAAGCGTTTGGGCGATTCGGGGTTGAGG
>JBAWGM010000093.1:0-1695 GCA_049592895.1 Thiobacillaceae bacterium
TTGTAAGTGCCATTTGGGCCCTCCTTACTTTCCGCAAGAATAATCGGATCAAATCAATTGAACTCCTAATCTCGCATGAGGTTCAATTCAAAGAACACATTGAATTGCTTACTGACATCGAATCAAATTATGTTACCGAATATCATGAAGCTCTCTTACGTGAATCCGAAATCCGGAAGCCGACAAATGGCCCCCCAGCCAAGCTATCGACTGAACAAGATGCGATTATTGAATGCATAGATAGGATCAGAAGCGTCCGGTTAAATTGTGAACAAACTCAACTGGTTATCAGGAATGATCGTTTCGGGTGCTGTCGCATCGGGCCGCAAGGCGCATGAAATCGCGGTTTTCTCGAAAACTGAGACCGAAAGAATCTGTAGCAGCGTATAGAGCGAGGCATCGAGTTGAAGCTCCTTCTTGACGATGGCGATGAGAACGTAGGTCGATACGGCGCACCAGATTTGCGTCTTCACCGCGTTCTCGCTGGTGCCGAGGAATTTCTTGATGCGCAAGTGCTGTTTGATCCATTTGAAGAACAATTCGACTTGCCAGCGGCTCTTGTACAACGCGGCGATGGTCAATGGCGGCAGCGCCGTGTTGTTGGACAGAAACACCAACGTTTTGCCCGACTCGGGATCTTTGTATCGAACGCGCCGCAAGTGCTCGGGATAGTCTTTGGAGACGTAATAACCGTTGAGGCAAATCGCCTGGTCGCAAATCACTCCCGCAGTTCGGTCGGTCTTGGTCGAATACACTCGCCGGGCATTCATGCCCCGCTTGGCTCGCGTCACAAAGAACGCTCCCGCCTGATGCAATTTGAAGAGCCGAGCGAAATCCAGATAGCCCCGGTCCATCACATAGAAGGCACCGGCTTCGATGGGCAAGATGTCGAGCACCTTGACGTCGCCCATCTTGCCGTCGCTGATGTGAATGAAGGCGGGGATCACTCCACGCAAATCCAGCAGCGTGTGCATCTTCACCGCCGCCTTGGTCGAGCGAAATGGGGCCCAGTCGAACAAACTCAAGCACAGGTCGATGGTGGTCGAGTCCAGAGCATAGACCGTCGCATCGAGTTCCAGGCCTGTCGGATCTTCGATGTAGAGGTCGCGGGCTCGAATAATCAGGCGCATGGCCAGCGCGTGGTAAATGCGCCAGTCCCGCTGATTCAATGCGTCCGAGAGCGTGGCTCTGGCGGGGACACCACTCAACCCCATGTGAAACAATTTGGCTTGGTTGGCGGCCAGACAGGACTCGATGTCTCGCAAAGATTCGCGCCATGTCAATTGCGAGAATGCCAGTACGCGAAACAAGTCGGCGCAGTCCAAGGTGCGAACACCCGCATCCCCACCGTGACGGTCGATAATGCGTCCGAAGGTCTTCCACGGCACGTACTCCATCACTTGCGCAAACAGCGTCTTGCCCACGTTCATGCTTCACCCCAGGCTCGCCAAACCCGAAAGTATCGCAAATGCACAATCTCGAATTCAAATCGTGGACACCCCTTGCTCGTTCAAGACCAGCACCAGCACAGGCTTTGCCGCCGGTGATGCGCAATTAAACCGGACACTTCTGATGTGTGATTATCTATTTCGCGGGAGGTAAACCCTGCATGATGTTTCCGTGAACAGGACGTGAAAAGAACGTACTCCGCAGTAGGTTAGACGAAATGGGTTCACTTCGATTCCACGGTAATAG
>JBAWGM010000094.1:0-9037 GCA_049592895.1 Thiobacillaceae bacterium
GATACTCCAAACAGGCAGCCCCCTGAGCAAGCACCGGTGGCGATGGTCTGCGTCGGGTTATCAAGTCCCCCAGTGGCGATGTCGAAACGGTACAGATTGGCATTGGCAAAGCAAAGCCGCCGACATCCGAACTAAGAGCGCCGAAGATCACTGCGTGTTCAACGCGTTTTTGAGTCTGGCAGGCGACAGCGGCCTAATCCGTGCAGGCCTCGCGGGTGTTGTGAGGCTTAAAGGTGGCGATGCGAGTGGGTGCTCATGTGCTGGGTGTGGCCCGCCGAATGGTGGTGCAAGGCCGCATGGGGATCGTGTTCAGGCAGGGGATGGGCCACCCATTGGGGCAGCAGGGATCCCGACACCATGCCCATCAAGGACATCAGCAGGCCGGCGAACTGGGCGGGTAGAAAGGGGTCTTCGGGGCCGGCAAGCAATATGGCCAGCCAGGTGGAGAGGCCGAGGAAGATCGCCAGCAGTGCGCCTTGGTTGGTGGCGCGCTTCCAGTAGACGCCAAACGCCAGAGGAACGAAGGCCATCACCAGGGTAATCTGATAGGCGTTCTCGACCATCTTGAAGATGCTCGCCTTGGAATTGATGGCATAGAGCGTGACCAGGATGGTGAAACTCAGGGTGACGATGCGCATGGTCCGCAGCAGCTTGCGGTCCGACATCCTATCCATCATGGGCTTGAGCAGGTTCTCGGTGAAAGTGACGGAAGGGGCTAACAGGGTGGCGGAGGCGCAGCTCTTGATGGCGGACAACAGGGCGCCGAAGAACATCACCTGGGCGAACATCGGGGCGTGATCGATCACCAGGCGCGGCAGGATCATCTGCGAATCGGTGTCGATGAGACTCTTCACCAGGCCGGGATCGATGAGGGTGGCGGAGTAGGCCAGGAACATGGGCACGAAGGCAAAGATGAAGTAAAGGCTGCCACCCAACACCGAGGCCCACACTGCGATCCTTTCGGTTTTGGACGACTGCACCCGCTGAAATACGTCCTGCTGCGGGATGGAACCCAACATCATGGTGATCCATGCGGCGGTGAAACCGATGATCTCCTTTAGGTCCAGCGCCGGCCAGAAGCTGAGCTTGCCGGCCGCGGCCGCGTGCTTCACGACGGCGCTTACGCCGCCCACCTGGTTGCTGATTTCTCCGCCTATCCAGAGCATGCCGATCACGATCACGATCATCTGCAGGAAGTCGGTGATTGCCACTGCCCACATTCCGCCGAACAGGGTGTAGATCAGGATAGTCGAAGACCCGATCCACATGCCCGTCAGCTTGCTGATCTCTCCGCCGGAAACCACGTTGAACACCAGCCCAAGTGCGGTAATCTGCGCCCCCACCCAGCCCAGGTAGGAGATCACGATGGCGATGGTGGTGAGCACCTCCACGCTGCGGCCGAAGCGCTTTTTGTAGAAGTCGCCGATGGTCAGCAAATTCATCCGGTATAGCGGCGCCGCAAAGAATAGACCGACCAGGATCAGGCAAAGCGAAGCGCCGAAAGGGTCGGCGACAACGCCGTGCAGATTTTCCTGCAGGAAGGTGGCCGGAATACCCAGCACCGTTTCGGATCCGAACCAGGTGGCAAACACGGTGGCGGTTACCATGTAAAAAGGCAGGTGGCGTCCGGCCACTGCAAAGTCCTTGGTGGTGTGGACCCGGGTGGCGGCCCAAAGGCCGATACCGACTGAAATGACCCAGTACAGGATGACAAACCACAGCAAACTACTGTTCATCGGGCAAGCCTCGGAATGGCACCACCGTGGTCATGCTGGCGCCCAGCGCGGGGCCGGAAACGTAAGCCCTTGACCGCACAGAACTTGAAGTCTTTGCAGCCCAGCCGCTTGTAATTTAGATACGCGCCGGGACCGTAATTTAGGCCGGTGCCAAGGGTAGATGGAGCGGCTTCGCTTTGGGCAGCAAGTGGAACCACTGCGGTTGACAGAATGCGCTTCATGTTCATCGCTTGAGCAAGAATTGGGCGCTATTTTATCGGGTTATGAAGAGTTGCACTGCCCGGTCAGAGTTCGCAGAATGTCACGCATTTACCTAACCCAGGTCCCCAATTGGCTCAAGGCCAACAAGAGCAGCAAGAAGAAAAGGCCAAACATCATGCGCGACTGCCGCTGCTGATGCCGCAGCCAGTCCCGGTGCCATTGTTCCAGCCTGTCCGAGTCCTTGCGGGCAAGGTAGCCATGCAGAAGCCGGGGGATCTGGGGTAGCAGGCTGGCCCATTCGGGAGCTTCGTTTCTCAGGTTCTTGACCAAGCCTCGCCAGCCCAGTTGTTCGCTCATCCAGCGCTCCAGATAGGGCTTGCCCGTCTGCCAAAGGTCGAGATCGGGATCGAGTTCGCGCCCCAGCCCCTCAATCTGCAGCAGGGTCTTTTGCAGCAGTACCAACTGGGGCTGAATTTCCACGTTGAAGCGGCGCGACATGGCAAACAGGCGCACCAGCAGATGGCCGAAGGAAATGTCCTTGATCGGCTTGTTGAAGTAAGGTTCGCAGCAGGCCCGGACCGCCGATTCCAGTTCCTCCACCCGGGTGCCCGCGGGCACCCAGCCGGACTCGATGTGGGCTTCGGCAAAGCGCTTGTAATCCTGGCGGAAGGCAGCGAGGAAATTGATGGCCAGATAATGCTTGTCGGATTCCGACAGGGTGCCGCAGATGCCGTAATCCACCGCCATGTATTTGCCCTTGTCCGCGCCTTCGGTGCCAACAAAAATATTGCCCGGGTGCATGTCGGCATGGAAGAAACCATCGCGGAACACCTGGGTGAAAAAAATCTCCACCCCATTCTTTGCCAGTTGGGGGATGTCCACGCCGGCCTGTATCAGCGCATCCTTCTGGCTGATGGGCGTGCCATGGATGCGCTCCATGACCAGCATCGACTCGCGGCTGAAATCAAAATGGACTTCGAGCACCCGCAGCAGGGGTGACCCCCTGAAATTGCGCCGGATCAAGGCGGCATTGGAGCCCTCCTGCATCAGGTCCAGTTCATCGCGCAGGGTCTTGCGGAACTCGTCCACCACTTCGCGGGGGTGCAGCCGCTTGCCGTCTGCAAACAAACTCTCCACCAGGATGGCAGCAGCATCCAGCAAGGCCAAGTCATGCTGGATGATATTGGCGATGGCCGGACGCAGGACTTTTACCGCCACGGGGTGGCCATCGCACAACTCGGCGAAATGGACCTGGGCCACCGACGCTGAAGCCACCGGCCGCGGGTCGAACTGCCGAAACACCTGCTGCCAGGGACGGCCGTAGGCCGCCATAAGGACTTTTTCCACTTCGGCAAAATCAAACGGAGGCACCCGGTCCTGGAGGCGCGCCAGTTCATCGGCAAAATCTGCCGGCAGCAGGTCGCGCCGGGTGGAGAGCATCTGACCGAACTTGACAAACAGGGGGCCCAGAGATTCGAGGGCCTGGCGCAGGCGTTGGGCGCGTGGTGCGGAAAGATTGCGCCAGAAGAAAATCGTGCGAAACAAGCCGCGCAGGAACCGGGTCCGCGGCGACGCGAGGATCACTTCGTCAAGCCCGAAGCGCCATGCGACCCAGGAAATCCGCACCAGCCGAAAAAGGTTCAAGATCCTTGCTCCAGTCGCTTCAAGCGGGCCTCAAGCCGGGCGGCGTCATCCCTGAGCGCATCCACTTCCCGATAGAACTGTTCCGCCTGCGGGTGGTTGGCGAGCAGGGGCTGTTCTTCGGTCAGGTATTCCACCACCGTGGCAGCCGCCGATTCGCGGTTTTGTCGCGCCCAGGAACGCAAGTTCCGCGCGCTGGCGGCAAGCCGCCGGGCGGCCATGTTGCCGATCAGCGGGGCGAGATCGGCTTCACTATCCCACCGCAGGGTCTGAAAGATTCGGTTCAGTTCTGCCAGCAGACTTGCGTCTCCCTCACTATCCAGAGTCTTGAAAACGGCCCGACCGTTCAGGGGCAAGCCAAGCAGCAGTTTGGGGTCGAGACGGATTGTGGCGTCCGGCACCGCACTTGCGCCGTCAATAAGGGCGCCATCCGCCGCAATGGCCAGTTCGACGGCAAAAAGCCCAAAGTCCAGGCGCACCGTCTTGCCGGCGTGGAGCGCGAGGCCCTCGGAGGCGCCAGGATTCTGTCCGAGCACATGGTTGATCGCCTGCAGGGCCAGCGGAACGAAAGGATTCAAACCTTGTAGCCCTTGTGCAGAGCCACCACACCGCCAGTCAGATTGGCGTAGTCCACCTTGAAGAAGCCGGCTTCCTCCATCATGGACTTGAGCATTTCCTGGTCCGGGTGCATGCGGATGGATTCGGCGAGGTAGCGGTAGCTGGATTCGTCGCCCGCCACCAGTTTGCCTATGCGCGGCAGGACCTGGAAGGAATAGGCGTCGTACAGGGGAGCCAGGGGTTTCCACACCTTGGAAAATTCCAGCACCAGCAGACGGCCGCCCGGTTTCAGGACCCGGTGCATTTCCTTCAAGGCCTGATCCTTATGGGTCATGTTGCGCAGGCCGAAGGCGACCGAGACGCAGTCGAACGTGGTGTCGGAAAAGGGCAGCCTTTCGCCGTCGCACTGGGCAGTGGGTGCCTGTCGGCCTTCGTTCAACATGCGGTCGCGGCCCTCGCGCAGCATGGAGAAATTGATATCGGTCAGCACGACCTGGCCGCTCTCGCCGACCTGTTTCAGAAACAACCTGGTCAGGTCGGCCGTGCCGCCGGCCACGTCCAGCACCTTCATGCCGGGGCGCAGGCCGGCCTGCAGTACGGCATAGCGCTTCCACAGCCGGTGCAGGCCGGCGGACATGAGGTCGTTCATCAGGTCGTAGCGGCTGGCCACGGAATGGAACACGTCGGCCACTTTGGCCGCCTTCTCCGCTTCCGGCACCTGCTGGTAGCCAAAATGTGTGGTCTTCTCCTGCTCTTCCATGGCCACCCCCCGTAAATCAGCCATTCTAACTGAGGGAGCGGAAAGGCGGCTTGTCACAAAACAGTCATTTTGCTGTCATAGTATGGTTCCGTTTGGATTTGAAACGGAGCGAATATGGCTGCCAACATACTTCTGGTGGAAGACGAACCGGGCATACAGGAACTGCTCAAGCTCAATCTGGGCCAGGCAGGTCACAGCGTAACTGTGGCGCCGGACGCCGAACAGGCCTTGCGAAATCTGCAGCAGGATCTGCCCGATGTGATCCTGCTGGACTGGATGCTGCCCGGCATGTCCGGGCTGAACCTGTGCCAGCGGCTGCGCACCGATACCCGCTACAAGGATGTGCCGATCATCATGCTGACGGCGCGCGGCGAAGAGCGGGACAAGGTGGCGGGCCTGGATGGCGGTGCGGACGACTACCTCACCAAGCCGTTTTCCCCGCGCGAACTGGTGTCGCGCATCAAGGCGGTGCTGCGTCGCCGCGCCCCGCAGATGACCGAAGACCCGGTCGAAGTTCATGGCCTGAAACTGGATCCCACTAGCCACCGGGTGACGGGCAATAACAAGGCACTGGATCTCGGGCCGACCGAGTTCCGTCTGCTGCATTTCTTCATGACCCATGCTGAACGGGTCTTTTCCCGCTCCCAATTGCTGGATCAGGTGTGGGGTGATGATGTATTTGTGGAAGAGCGCACGGTGGACGTGCATATCCGCCGTCTGCGCCTCGCGCTGGAGCCTTCCGGTCACGAGCGGCTGATTCAGACCGTCCGCGGCAGCGGCTACCGGTTTTCCATCCAGCAGTAACTTGGGCGCGAAGTCAGGGCTCACCTGCCGAATCGATCGCGCTGTGTGCCATAATCCGCCCGTCCAACTTGGGGGAACCTCGGCGGAGGCTCCCTAGAGGCATAAGCATGGGTTTCTGGTGGCGACCGTTACTTGCCCTCGCTGGCTTTTCCCTGATGGCCTTTTTCATCGGCGCTGCCAAGGGCATGGACGTGGGCTGGATAGCCTTGTCCCTGTTGCTCGCGCTCTATCTTCTCCGCCAGCTTTGGCAGGAGTCCCGTCTGGCTTCGTGGCTGGAAAAGTCGGTCGTGGTTCCCACGCCGGCGCCCCGTGATGTGGGCCTTTGGGGCGACATCTTTTACCGGCTGGAAAAGCTCTACAACAAGCATACCCGCAGCCAGTCCGAATTGGCCTCGGCGCTGGAGCAATTCCAGAATGCGGCTGGCGCGGTGCCCGACGGCATTGTCATCCTCAATGACGAAGACCAGATTGAATGGTGCAATGCTGCGTCCCGCACCTATCTGGGAATCGACAACAAGCGCGATAGCGGCCAGTACATTCGCTACCTGCTGCGTCAGGCGGATTTTGTCGAGTTCCTTGATGCGCGGGACTACTCGCGCCGGATGACTTCCCGTTCCCCGCTCAATCGGGAAACCCTGCTTACCCTGCAACTGGTACCGTTTGAAGGGGGGAAAAAGCTGATGCTGGTGCGTGATGTGACGGAACTGGAACGGGTGGATGCGGTCCGGCGCGACTTTGTCGCCAATGTTTCGCATGAACTGCGCACTCCCTTGACCGTGGTGGGCGGTTTTGTGGAAACCCTTGCCGACATGGAAAAACCTTCTGACGTGGACCTCAAGCGTTATTTCGCCCTGATGTTGGGTCATTCCCGGCGCATGCAGCGCCTGCTCGACGATCTGCTCATCCTGTCCAAACTGGAATGCGCCGATCAGCCGCCGGCCGAAGAACAAATTTCCGTGCCCACGCTGGTGCAGGAGCTTGGCCGCGAGGCGGAACAGCTAAGCCAGGGGCGCCATCGCATTGAAGTCGAGGTGGAAAGCCAGGCCTGGCTCAAAGGCAGCCTGCAGGAAATCCACAGCGCCTTTTCCAATCTGGTCAGCAACGCGGTGCGCTACACGCCCGACGGGGGACGCATCACGCTGCGTTGGGTGGAGCGCGACCAAGGCGGTGCGTTTTCGGTAACGGACACGGGGGAAGGCATTGCCGCCGAACATATTCCCCGCCTGACCGAGCGGTTTTACCGGGTGGACCGCAGCCGCTCGCGCGAAACCGGCGGCACTGGCTTGGGGCTGGCTATCGTCAAACATATCCTCAATCGCCACGGCGCCAGGCTGGAGATTCAAAGTGTGCTCAGCAAGGGCAGCACCTTTTCCACCCTGTTTCCGGCGGAGCGGCTGATCCAGCCGCAGCCGGAAGCTCAGCACGAGGAACATCCCCGACTGCGTCTGGTCAAGTGAGCCTTCCCCGCAACGCCTGGCGCAAGGCTTCTTCCAGCGCGGCGCCTGCGAAGCGTGGTGCCACATCGCGCTTTGCCTGCCCCCAGATCGGATCGGGAAAATGCTTGTCATCGCTGTAGCGGGGGATCACGTGCCAGTGGAGATGGGGCACCACATTGCCCAGAGAGGCCAGGTTTATCTTGTCCGGCGCGATGATCTCGCGCAGCGCTGCTTCCACGGCCATCACCACCGAAAACAGGCGGATTTGCTCGGCGGGTGATAGATCAGTCATTTCCTTTACATGCCGGTTCAGGATTACCCGGCACAGGCCCGGATAGTCAGCTTCCCTGGCATGAATCACGCGGCAGAACTCATCCTGCCACAGCACGGTTTCTCCGGCTTCCTCACACAGTACGCAGTCCATTTTGGGTCGAGATGGATAGTGTTGCGCTATTCAATGACAAGCGCGGCAGATTATCAACCAATGAATTGTCCACCACATTGGTTCCGATGTGGCTTGCGGGCCGGTAAGATTACGGCGAAAATAACCACTACAAAAGTTACGAATTGTGTAAACGGTTGGTGCCCCGCGTGCGCAAGGATGTCGTTCTAACGGCCTAAGCTCGGCCCGCAGGTAAAGTAAGGTCGTTTCTCGCTCGTGATTTCCCAAACGATTTGACTCATGTCGATCCCCCTCACCGGGCGGGATTCGTTTTTGCTGTGTTTGAAGTGGAGCTTTCATGCTGAATTTCACCCATTCCCCGGCCGTCAACCTTTCACTCCTGCTGTTGCTGGTGTTTTCCATCTTCACCTGGTACTTGATTCTCGCCAAATTCTGGCAGCAGACCCAGGCGCACCGGCAGAACGAGAAGCTCAAGCGCTTGTTCTGGAATGCCCGGGATTTTTCCGAGGCGGAAAAATCGGCGGTCGGAGAAGAAGGCATGCTGGCTAGGCTCTGCCAGACGGGCTTCGCGACGCTGCGCAAGGCGGAATACGCAGCGGACAATCTGTCCCTGGCCGGCAACCGCAAGGAAATCCTCGAGCGCAATTTGCGCATGCAGGCACAAAAGGAGCAGCACCGGCTTGAGACCGGGCTGATGGCCCTGGCCAGTATCGGCAGCACCGCGCCCTTTATCGGCCTGTTCGGCACCGTGTGGGGGATCAAGAATGCGTTGGCCGACATCAGCCTGGCCGGCAACGCCACGCTCAACGTGGTGGCAGGGCCGGTGGGCGATGCGTTGATCGCCACCGCAGTGGGCATTGCAACTGCGGTGCCGGCAGTGCTGGCCTACAACTACGGCGTGCGTCGCCTGCGCCTGTACATGGCGGAACTCGATCAGTTCGCCACCGATTTTCTCAACCTTGCCGCCAAATCGGAATTCCGCGTGGAGCCCAAGTAAATGGCCTTCAATATCGAGTCCGAATACACCGCCATGAGCGAAATCAACGTCACTCCCCTGGTGGACGTGATGCTGGTGCTACTGGTGATATTCATGGTAACGGCACCCTTCCTCATGCAGTCGGCCCAGGTTAATCTGCCCAAGACTGCAGCGCTCGCCAAATTGCCGGACGTGAAGGCGCTTGATCTGCTGGTCAACGCCGGCGGCGAGGTGTTTGTGGACAAGGCCAAGGTGGCGGGCCAGGATCTGGAAGGCCAACTGAAACAGTATGCCGCGACCCACGAGAAAGTCAGCATCCGCCTGAAGGCGGATGCGAGCGTGCCATATGGGCGTATCGCCCAGGTTATGGCGGCGGTCAACCGCGCCGGCATCGTCAAGCTGAGCTTTGTCACAACGGAGTTGCGCGAGCTTGATGCACGGCGATAAGTCTTTGCCGCTGCCTTTCGGCCCTCTCCGGGCACAACTTGTCGAACGCCACCAATGGGGGGCATTCCTGGGATC
>JBAWGM010000095.1:0-5296 GCA_049592895.1 Thiobacillaceae bacterium
GTCAGGAACAGTCCGCGCCGTACACCGTTTAACCTCTGCCACGCATGCCCGCAGTCAATCAAAACTTGAATGCTTGCCCGGATGAAAGAGCGCATCTTCCGCGCCATTCCGCAGTTCCAGTTGCTCAATGTCATCGGCTGCCGAATGCTTGGCCAAGTCTTCGGCGAAGCAGCCACTCAGAGATAATACGCGGTCTTTTTCATCACCCGGGAAGCCAGTTTCATCACGGTTTTTACCGGTAGCGGCAAGGGCGCCCCGCCATGCTTGATGGCCGTCTGCGCGTGGCGGCTTTCATCTTCCTTCATCTGCTGCACAATCGCGCGGCTTTTCTGGTCCTGCACGGGCAGTTCGGCAAGGTGTTCTTCCAGATGCGCTTCCACCTGCTTCTCAGTTTCGGCCAGGAAACCCAGGTTCCACTTGTCCCCCAATGCCCCGGCAACCGCCCCCAGCGCAAAGGAAGCGGAATACCAGAATGGATTCAGCGCGCTCTTGCGCCCACCCAACTCGTTGATGCGGGATTCGCACCATGCAAGATGATCGTTTTCCTCCCTGGCCGCTTGTTCCAGTTCAACCCGCACGGTTGGATCTTTAGCGGTCAGCGCCTGGCCCTGATAAAGCGCTTGGGCACACACTTCGCCCACATGATTTACCCGCATCAAGCCTACCACTTCCCGTTTATCGGATTCCGAAAGAGCGTTCTCTTCGACCTGCCGTGCCGGATTGGGACGGCTGGCCTGCGGCGTGGTGAGTACCGTCCGCAAGCTGTTGTCGAAAACAACGATGAGGCGATCAATGGAAACCATTTCGAGGGGGCCCGGAATTTACCAAGCAAGATTGTACCTGCTAAGCAGAAATGGGAACGGGGGGCTCCCCAAGGAACCCGTTCAAGCCGCTCGTACCCGGTCAAATCAGTCCAGGCCGGGCTGCAAACTCAAACGAAGGTAGATGTCGGTACCGGCAGTAAGTAATGTTGCCTTACTGCACTCGCGCCTGCGTTTAGAACAAAGAGCCAACCAATACGGAAAACAGGCTCAACCAGGCCAATAAGGCCATGGCGACCACCACCACCATGGGAAGTTGTTGAAAGCTGAAATAGTTCTTCATGCCCAAGTTCGCTGAATTTAGGCCGATTTTAGTTTAAACCGATTTGTCCTTCAACTTGCGATTGTGCGGCAGCAGTGGATCATCTTCGTCCATGAGGATGCGCTCGGCGGGCCCATCGAGGTCATCGAACTGGCCGCTCTTGATGGCCCAAAATATTCCCCCCGCGATCACCAGTATGAAGATCGCGGTCAAGGAGAACAGGAACAAAAGGATCCCGCTCACGGTACCTGGACCTCCCACTCCTGCTGGTAGTGATCTTCGCCGCGGGTCAGGCGGAGGCTGACCAGCCACAGTCCGCTGGCGGGCAGAAGGACGCGGGCTTCGAAGGTTCCTGCCGCGGTTTCGCGCATGACCTGTGGCATTCCCTCGCCAGTCTCGCCCGGCCGCTTGGCATAGAGCACCGCAGTCAGGCCGGTCATGGGCCGGTCGTCTGCATCTCCCACTTCCACCACGATTAAGTTATCGCCTTTGCTGGGCATGCGCAATCCTTGAACCGCCACATCCCAGCCAAGTTGATTCTGCCGATATTGTTCGCTCAGTTGGCTGTTGATTGTCTTGGCCGCTTCCTGACCATGCTCCAACACGCCTGAAAATCCGGTATGTATTCTTACCTTGTCCGCGCCGGGAAGCACCATTGCGGCCAGCCAGGGAGGCAATCCCTGAGTGGAAATATAGAGAAAACCCGCCATAAGCAAAGTCAACAGCAAAAAGAAAGCGATCAGCGCCTTCGGCGCCCAGTGCAGCTTGCCGCCCGATTTGGTTTGAAAGCGGGTGATCATAAGCATCACCAGGCTGGCGCTGGAATACACCGCGACGTGGATGGACACAACATCCAGACCGGGCCAGCGGCCAATGATATAGGCAAGATACCCCGCCAGGGGAATGCCGGCGGCCACGAGCGCCCGGACCAGATGTGGCAGTCTGCCGGTCACGGCATAAAGTATCAAAACAAGTACCAGGCCCCCAAAGAGGGTGGGCAGGGTTTGGTTCATGGCTGGCCCAGGTTGGAGTCGAAGTTTGCAAGCTCGGCCTGAGTCTCATCGGGTCTGGATTGCGGTTTGATCAAGAAATGAAATTTCCGAATTTTGGCCGCATTCTCCGGAGACAGTTTGACCGACGCCATGATCGTTGTGCTGTGGCCCGGCCTCACCTTCACGGCAGCAAAATTTCCCAGATCCAGCGCCGCCGACGGAAGGTCCCGGACACCGATGACATAGGTTTCTTCGTGTTTCCCCGTATTGGTGATGCGGATTTGATAGCGGTCACGAATGTCGCCATTGGACAGCGTCACAAACAAGGGTTGCCGCACCTGGCTGACCGATCGGTCAAAGTCGCCGCGGGTGGCGATACTGATGATCAAAAACCCGGTCATGCCAACCAGGGCGACGCCGTAACCTACGATTTTGAGTCGCCTCCAATGCAGATGCGGTTCCTTCAATTGCGGCTGGGCCAGGTTGGTTTCGGAATCGTAGCGGATGAGTCCGCGCGGGAAATGCATCGAATCCATGATGCTGTTGCATGCATCGATGCACAGGCCGCAGGAGATGCAGCGATATTGCAGGCCATCGCGGATATCAATGCCCGCCGGACACACTTGCACGCACATGCCGCAGTCTATGCAATCTCCATGTCCTTGGGCGTGACGCTCTTCCAGATTGCGCAAACCGCTGCGGGCGCTGGCCCGGCCATGCCGCCCTTCGCCCCGCTTTGCATCGTAATGCACCGCAAGGGTTTCCGGATCGTACATCACGCTTTGAAATCGGCCGTACGGGCAGATATAAGCGCAGATCTGTTCTCGCATCAAGCCTGCTGCCGCATAGGTAGACAGCGTAATCAGGCCCACGGTCAGGTAGGCGGCCGAAGCCGCTTGCCCGGCGAAGAAGTCGTTGAGCAGGTGTGGCGCATAGGCAAAATAGGCGACGAAGCTAATGCCGGTCCAGAAGGAAGCCAACAGCCAGAGCAGATGGGTAAGCCCCAGCTTGAGAGTCTTTTCCCTATCCCAGGGCTGACGAAACAGGCGGATGCGGGCGGGCCTCTCGCCCTGGATCTTTGTCTCGATCCAAAGGTAGAAGTCGGTCCACAGGGTTTGGAAGCAGAAATAGCCGCAGAACGCCCGCCCCACCAGGCCGGTGACGAAAAACAGCAACACGGCTGCGATAAACAGCAGCAGGGCCAGCCACACCCCATCCTGCGGATAGACCACCAAGTCGAAAATCAAAAAGCGCCGGCCGGGCAGATCGAACAGCACGGCCTGAGAGGGCGCATCTGACCGTGCCCAAGGGAGCCACGGCAGTCCAAAGAAGATGCCGTAGGCAAAACCAAGGACCGCCCACTTGAAGCGCCGGAACTTTCCCTTCACCGAACGAGTAAATACGGGAATGCGCTTCTGTAACGGCGCTAACTGTTCTTCAAGTTGTTGCACGCGTTGACCTCAGACAGAAAACCCCCGCCAGGCGGGGGTTTTCTGTAATCCGCACTACTAAAAAAATTACTTGCCGCCACCGAGCACGTCATGCACGTAGACCGTGAGCACCTTGATCTGTTCGGGGCTAAGGCGTTCGCTCCACGCTGGCATAACGCCGCGGCTAACGCCGTTGTATATATCCTGGCGAATCGCTGCAAGCTTGGCTGCGTCGCCATTTGCTCCGGACACATCGGCCCACAGCCAGATCTTGTCGGTCAGATTGGGGGCGCCGATTGCCTGCTTGCCTTTGCCATCGTCGCCATGGCAGTAATAACAGGCCGCCGTTTCGCTATGGAAAAGCTGATTGCCCGTGTCTGCCTTGGCCGAATCGTGGCCGATGCCGGACAGGCTGGCGACATAGTTCGCCAAGGCGTCAATCTGCGCCTGGCTGAGTACTTCACTGAAGGCCGGCATGTAACCACGCCGGCCGTTGCTGATGGTTTTGTCGATCGTTTCGTAGCTGCCACCGTAGAGCCAGTCATCGTCGGTCAGGTTGGGATAGGCGCCGACCAGACCCTGCCCGCCCTGCTGGTGACAGGGTGCACAGTTGTCGGTGAACAGCGCACGCCCGGTGGATTGCACGAAACCGGAAAGCTCCTGATCCTTGCCGATCTGTTCGAACGAGGAAGCCGCAATCTTTCTGAAAAACGGCTTCTGCATCTCAGCCGCCTGGTTGAGCTTCTCCATCAACAGTGCCCGCGTGTTCCAATGGCTTGTCTTGGTTTCGCCTTGCTTGTTCACGTAGGTGATGGTGGCAAGGCCATGGAGAAACCCCTTGCCCACCGGCCACGAAGGGTAGAGAAACCAGTAGACAACGGCGAACGCAACCGTGACATAAAACGTGTATACCCACCAGGTGGGCAACGGATTATTGAATTCCTGCAGGTCGCCATCCCAAGCATGGCCGGTAGTCTGAACAGATTGGGACTGCAACTGCTCGCTCATTGCTTTTCCTCTTCGTCGCTGTCGTCATCCATGAAAGGCATCTGCCGGTAGGATTCCAGCCGCTCGCTGCGCTTCTTGTTCCCGAACACGTAGTAAAGGATACCGACGAAGGTCACGAAAAATATGATCAGGGCAAGCGGCTTGGTGTTTTCCGGCTTGGAAAACCAGTTGAGACTATCCATCACCCAGCCTTGTACGCCAGAAAATATCACCGCGAACGGATCAGCTCGTCTTCATCGACTTTGCTGAAGTCCACCATGGTGCCCAAAACCTGCAGATAGGAGATCAGGGCATCCAATTCACTCACCCCCGCCTTGTTGCCGTCGTAATTGCCCAGATTGGCCTGCTCGATCAGATTCTTTTGCGCGTCCGGAATATGCAACATGACGGCGACCTGGGGTCCGAATTTTCTTACGTTTGCGTCGTATTCAGCCTGCGTCAAAGAATACGGCACTCCTACAGTGCGCAAAGCCTTCATTCGCTGTTCGAGATCGGACGTATCCAGCGGCGTGGTCGCCAGCCACGGATAGCTGGGCATCACCGACACTGGCACCACTGAGCGTGGATTGTTCAGGTGCTGCACATGCCATTCGTTGGAGTACTTGCCGCCCACCCTTGCCAGATCTGGACCAGTACGCTTGGACCCCCACTGAAAGGGATGGTCATATTGGGATTCAGCGGCCAGTGAATAGTGGCCATAGCGCAGCTTCTCATCCCGGAACGGACGAATCATCTGCGAGTGACAGAGATAGCAGCCTTCCCGCGTATAAATATCGCGGCCGC
>JBAWGM010000096.1:0-5550 GCA_049592895.1 Thiobacillaceae bacterium
GTGCTGGCGATCCGCTCCGAACGTGAATCCCTGTTCAGCCTCGGCCTGTTCAGCAACCCCGCCATGGTGGGCGCAGTGCTGCTGACCTTTGTGCTGCAGCTGGCCGTCCTGTATATGCCCTTGCTCCAGCCCATCTTCAAGACCGCGCCGCTGAGTCTGGCTGAACTGGGCTTGTGCCTGGCCCTGTCCTCGGTCGTATTTGCTGCAGTGGAAATCGAGAAAGCCCTGGTGCGCCGGGGCTGGCTGTACGCGCCTCGCGCCTAGATCTGGCCCGGAATCACCGGCGTCCCGCGTAGCACATCCCCGCATTGCGCCCGGTGACGCAGCGCGTGATCCATGATCACGATGGCCATGAGCGCTTCCGCGATTGGGGTGGCGCGGATGCCGACGCAGGGATCGTGGCGGCCATGGGTAACGACTTCAATCGGCTCGCCTTTGAAATTGACCGAGCGGCCGGGCAGGCGGATGGAAGACGTCGGCTTGATCGCGATGTGAGCGACGATGGGCTGGCCCGAAGAAATGCCGCCCAATATGCCACCCGCGTGATTGCTCAAGAATCCCTCCGGAGTAATTTCGTCCCGGTGTTCGGTGCCCTTCTGCCGGGCGCTAAACATCCCGTCGCCAATCTCCACGCCTTTCACGGCATTGAGTCCCATCAGTGCGTGGGCAAGGTCGGCATCAAGCTTGTCATAAAGCGGTTCACCCAGGCCTACCGGGACATTCTCGGCCACCACGGTGATTTTCGCGCCCACCGAGTCACCAGACTTGCGCAGGCTGTCCATATAGGTTTCCAGCTTCGGAACGATGGCGGCGCCCGGGGAAAAGAACGGGTTGTTATTGACCTCATCCCAGGACTCAAAAGGCAGATCAAAGGGGCCAAGCGCAGACAGGTAGCCGCGTATGACCGCGCCGTATCTTTCCTTCAGCCACTTCTTCGCAATCGCTCCCGCGCCGACGATGGGCGCGGTCAACCGCGCGGACGATCGCCCGCCGCCGCGGTAGTCGCGCAGGCCATACTTCTGCGTGTAGGTATAGTCCGCATGGCCGGGACGGAAGGTCTCTGCGATGTTGCCGTATTCCTTGCTGCGCTGATCTTCGTTTCGAATCAGCAGTGCAATGGGCGTGCCGGTCGTTCGGCCCTCAAAGATGCCGGACAGGATTTCCACCGTGTCCGATTCCTTGCGCTGGGTGACGTGGCGCGACGTGCCGGGCTTGCGCCGGTCCAGATCATGCTGGATGTCGGCCTCGCCCAATTCCATGCCCGGCGGACAGCCATCCACCACGCAGCCGATGGCCGGGCCGTGGGATTCGCCAAAAACCGTCACGCAGAAAAGTTTGCCGAGTGTGCTGCCGGACATGATGAGTAAAGGATGGAACAGTGATGCGGCAATTTTAGCAGAGGGCCTGCAGACAGCCCTTGGGATGGCGACGATGAAAGCGCTTGTCACCCGTCTGCTCACGCTTGGACTGGGTAATGCCGCCCGACGATTGTCCTTCCCCGTCCAGGTGACCGCCCGGCCCGTTGCGAAACCGGGTTGAGTTTCCTATTCTTTTAGAGCGCGTTGAGTTTCCTGTTATTTTCGCTTGCCCACCGCCCCTCGCGCGTTACGATCCAGACCGGCTGCCGGGAAGTCGAGGTCATTCCGCGCAACCGCACACGCAACTCATGGGAGCAGCGATGGCAGGAGGACTCTTTCAGGGCCTGAGCAAGTTGCTGGACGCGGGGGCCACCTATCTTCAACACCAGCAGTTCGCAGAGCGCCTGCGCGGCATGCAGTTGGAGGAAGCGAAAGGCCAGTTGGCCACTTACATTGGCGGCATGTCTGACGCAGGGTTTAGCGGCCTCAAGCTCGCGTTGGCATTGCTCGCGAAGAACACCAAGGAGCCGGGCACGAGCAAGCTGCTGAACGGCTTGCTCGAATCGCTCGACGCCGCGCGCCAGAATCTTGCGCAGGGGATTCCAAGCGAGACCGCCACACCTGTCCCGTTGGTCGACACCGCACCCGCGCGAAGCTTCGACGACGACCTGGCACTGGTCGCCGGATGGCACGAGCTGGATCAGGATGGCCGTATCGCGGCGCTCAGCGCCCACCTCGCTGACCTCGCGCCGAACGTCTTCAACACATTTCGTGAGCACGTGTCACAAATGGTAGCGAACGTGGAGGAACAGATTCGCCGGCATGAGGCCAGCGAGAACAAGGCGTGGGGCGGGTTCGCGGAGGACCGCATGAGTTATATGCTCGCGCGCCTCCAGACAGGCCAGCGCGATCCGGCTTTCCTCGCCCGCCTTCGCGAGTTGCACGACTATCGCGCCTTCTTCGAGTGGGTGGGCAGGGCGTCCGATCTCGTCTGGGAGGAACGCGAGCGGCAACTGCGTGAGGCGCAAGCTCGCGCGCAAGCCGCGCCCGCCGATTCGCTGCCCAAACCGGAAGAAGCGCCAGTTCAAGCGGGCACGGAAGCCTCGCCGGCTGATGACGCCGGCGAACTCGAGACGATCGCGATGCTGCGCACGCAACTGGAGCAGGGGCTGACAAGCGGCGACATTCGCCCCGAACGGCGGGCAAGCTACGAGCGGTTCCTCGACAAGATGGAGGGACTCGTTGCGCCGCTCAGCGATCCCAACGTACCGGTGGCCGAAAAGGCCAAGCTTCTGGAGCGGTTTCGCGGACTCATGGCGGAGTTCCAGCAGGCCTATGTTGCCCCAGGGGCTGTCAACCGCCTCGATGGGCTGCGCGAGGATGCACGAGCGCGCACGCTCGAGACCTGCATCGCCGACATGAAGGGGTTTCTTTACCGCGAGCTCGCGCAGTCACCGCCGCAGCATACTGCCGAGCGCATGCACGAGCTTCTGGGCGACCTGACCCGCGCGCATCAGGAAGTGGCGGGCCTCGCGGAAGACGAGGCAGCCATCGCCTTCGAGCGCGAGATGCTGCGCGTTAGCGCCCAGGGCCTGCACGACTTTGCCCTGCGCGAGCACCTCATGCTTGTACGACCGCTTTGGCAATGCGCCGAGGTGATGCCGTCGCCCCACGGGCTGTTCTACGCTGGGGCGGCCGACCTCGAAGAGACAGTGCGCGCCCTGGCGACGCGCCTGCGGCTCGATGTGCCATCGGCGCGCGGACAGTACTACGGCCAGGCACGCTGGGACGCCCTGCGCTCGTCTCACGTGGGCGTGTTCGACCTGCGAGGCTATCGCCCGGGCCTGGTCCGGAACAACGCTGCTGCAGCGGCGGCGCTGGCGGCCACGGCCTACGAACTCGGACTTGCCTGCTCGCTCGGCAAGCCCGTCGTGGTCGTGACGCGACCGGATGACGCGCTGCCGTTCGACGTGGATATCGCGCCGTGCGAACTCTCGGGCGACGCCGGCAGCGACAAGCCGTTGCTGGCTGACGCGCTCGATCGCGCCTGGTACGGGCGCCAGCGCACCACAGACGCGTCCGGCCTTGCCGCGACGTTCGCGTTCCTGGAGCGGATCACGCGCGACCATCCGCGCCACCGCATGCTCGAGGCAGCGGGCCTGCTCGACGCGCAGCAGATCGACGACGCCATCGGGTTTGCCGGCAGCGTGATGCAGATTCTGCGCGAACAGGGGCTTGGCGACCTCCAGGCCATTTCCCCCGCATGGGCCGGCCGCTATCCGGATGAGGCAATGCCGGCCGTGTTTCACGTCATGCCATTCTCGGAACCGTGGTCGAACAAGATCCGTGACGCCGCACGCGCCACGTGCACTGCGCACGGCTATGCCTACCGGCGGGGCGACGAGGCTGATGAGGGACGAATCATTCAGGCAATCTGGGACGACATCTGCGGCGCCCACGTGGTACTGGTCGACCTCACCGGATTGAACCTCAACGTACTCGTCGAGCTCGGCATGGCCCACGCGCTGGGCCGCACCGTCCTGGCAGTGCGGCGAGCGGGGCTGAAAGAACCCCTCCCCCGCAATATCGAAAAGCTGCGGGTACTCGACTACGACGGCGCGCCTGGCCTGTCGCGCATCATCACGAGTCGACTGGCGACCAAACCCAATGCCTGAGGCGTCAAGCGCGACAGGACATGACAGGGCATCGACGCTGACGCATGGAGTAAAACGAGGCTGCGGTCTCCGTCATATCCATCGCCCTGGCCGGAATCGGCTCACAATCAGGCGCTCGGCGTCTTGCGGTCTGTCGTTGCCACGACGTGGACAACTTGACCGGATGGCTTGCCGTCGAAAGTGATAACAGGGGGCGAGGGTTCGCTCCCTTTTTCGAGATAATCGTAGTTGTATCGCTATCGGAGAGACGGGCTGCGCAAAGCTTTGAACTGCTGTTGACGCTGTGACCCTGCAAACATCTGAAAACAGCCTCTTTAAATCTGCAAACAAGGACATCCGCAATGGACACCGCCAAACTGTACAGACAACTCATCCAGAGCGCCGGGGAAGACGTCACGCGCAATGGGTTAATCAAAACGCCGGGCCGCGCTGCCGCCGCGTTCGAATTCCTGACGCAAGGCTATACACAATCGCTGGATGATCTGCTCAACGATGCCGTGTTCGATTCGGACAATAACGAAATGGTCATCGTCAAGGACATCGAACTCTATTCAATGTGCGAGCACCACCTGCTGCCGATTGTTGGCAAAGTGCACGTGGCCTACCTGCCGCTGGGCAAAGTAATCGGCCTGTCTAAAATCGCGCGCATCTCCGACATGTACGCGCGCCGCCTGCAGATTCAGGAACAGCTCACCACCCAGATCGCCGAAGCCATCCAGACTGCCACCAACGCAGCCGGGGTCGGCGTCGTCATCGAAGCCCAGCACTTCTGCATGATGATGCGCGGCGTGCAAAAACAGAATTCGTGGACCATCACCTCGATGATGCTGGGCGCGTTTCGTGATAACGACCGCACCCGGCAGGAGTTTTTACAGTTGATCAGGAAGTCGAGTTGAGTGAGCGGATGGACAGGTTAGAATAAACTGCACTTCAACAGATTTCCAAAGACAATAGATACGATCCTGCGGCGCCAGAATCGGGTAGGCGTCGGGTTGTGCCGTCGCCTTCTCACACAGGAAGTAGGGCTCCGCATCCGGCGGTTCATGACACACACTGACGCGGTCTACTTCAATTGTCTCTGCAATCCGGAGACCATGGTTGACGCGATCAAAGAATTGCCCAGGTCCGTACCCACCATGGCCCGACGGCCTTCCACGACATTCCACTGCGAAGCCTTGACCGCATGACGGAGGACCCGCCGTGGCCAGAAACCATAACTCGACGCGGGAATGTCCACCTCGAAGATCGGCCAGAGCAACTGATGTTGGCTTGCCGAACCACCCGATCCGGGAGCATCTGTAGTAAATCCAAATGCGCAATTCCTTGAGAGATCCCCACGGGTGCCTGGCGGGCAGGAAATTTCCACCTCCAAGTTAGCCCGACTTTCCCTATTCGGGGGTTGGCGACAGATAACTGATTGATTTTACGTGGTGTAGCCTTGCATGGTCTCCACTACGCGTCGCAGAAATTGGCGTGTCGGTGAATCTGTTTGGCGGTGATTTTTGGGGGTGGCTGTT
>JBAWGM010000097.1:0-2314 GCA_049592895.1 Thiobacillaceae bacterium
TGTCCACCCGGCGCAGGCGCGACGCGCGTCGATAAGAAGACTTATGCGCCCAGGGAACTGCGCGACGCCATCGCAAGCGGACAATTGGTCAACTACTATCAACCCAAGATCATGGTCGGCAGCGGCACAATCGAAGGCATGGAGGCGTTGGTGCGCTGGCAGCATCCGCGCGACGGCCTGGTAATGCCGGACCGGTTTGTCGGCATGGCGGAGGATCATGGCCTGATCGACTCCCTGACGCATGCGGTGCTGTCCGAGGCCCTGCGCGACACCCGCAACTGGCAAGCGGCCGGCTTGAATCTGCATGTGTCGGTCAATGTTTCGATGGACAATCTCGACGATCTCGACTTTCCCGAGTTCATCGCGGAAGAAGCCCGTGCGGCCGGGGTTCCACTGACCAGCCTGGTGCTGGAGGTGACCGAAAGCCGGCTGATGACCGACCTGATGGCGCAACTGGACATTCTCGCCCGCTTGCGTCTAAAGCGAATAGGCTTGTCCATCGACGACTTCGGTACCGGCTATTCCTCGCTCGCCCAACTGCGCGACATCCCGTTCGACGAACTCAAGGTGGATCGCGGTTTCGTTCACGGCGCCTGGCGGGATGCTTCCCTGCGCGCCATCTTCGATGCAAGCCTGGGCATGGCCCACCAACTGGGCATGAGGGTCGTGGCCGAAGGGGTGGAGGACCTGGATGACTGGAACATGCTGCGCCAGGCCGGCTGTGACATGGCGCAAGGTTTCCTCATTGCCAAACCCATGCCAGCATTTGAGCTGACGGAGTGGATGGCCGACTGGAACGCGCGCCTCGATGAACTCAAGGGCAATGTGGACACCGAGACCCCAACACCGGACGCGATGGAAGGGGTGACTGACGCCAGGCTGGCCGGCGATTCTTGAGCGAGGCCGTCGACCGGCGCGGCATCTACGGCATCGAAGTCACGCGCTGGCCATTCCCATGATAATGATCACCGGCCTGCCTCTATTCCGGATATTCCCGGTCTTCCTCTGCCGGATCCCTGGCCTGGCGGTCGAGGCGTTCCTTGAGTGACGCTGTCTGCGCGACGAAGGCGGCGGCGCTCACCCCTTTGCTCCAAAGCAGACCTGGGGGATAAAGCGAGCTCATGTAGTGCTTGTCGCTCAACTGCCGGGACTTGCCATACATTGAGAGCGCATAGGCCGACAATCCGGCGAAGGTCAGCGCGAAGACCGCAGCGGCCAACTGCGGCATGCGCCGCGGCGCGACGATGCGCAAATGGGCAGCCACCAGGACACCGATTCCTGCCAGTTGAATTATGGGGATATGGCGGTCGAGCGAGGGCAGGTTGAAGGCAAAAGCGCAAAGCTTGGCCAACTCCTCACCCACCATCATCAAAATCAGCCACAGGAGCGCCAGGCGCAGATGGCGGAGGTGCTGAAGCTGTTTGGTAAACAGCTTGCTGACCAGCGACCAACCCGCTACCCAGAATGCCAGCAGGAACGTGAACCCGATATAGAGCGGGGCAAGCACCCGCCACAATTCGACTTCGCCGCTCAATTCCAGCCAGGTGTCCCAGCCGAGAAGGGCGTAATTGAGCAGGCCCAGCAACAGCATGGCTGCGATGCTCAGGCCGAAGCCGGAAATGAAAAGCGGAGTCTCATCGGGCACCGCTTCCTGCGCAGTTCGCAGCTTCAGTATCGTGTGCCCCAGATGCAGCTCGGCGTGACCGGGCCAGACACCGGACGCCCCGGCAGCGTGCGCCTCACCATCGATGCGCACGCCGTTGCGGGTTTTGCCGACCGTGAACCTGACCTGTCCATCTTCCTCGCGCAAGTCGAGGTGCCGCGCCGCAACATGAGGGTCGTCCAGCACGATATCGTTGTCCAGCCCGCGCCCTATGCTCACCGGCCAGCGCTGCACCTCATGGCGCTGCCGGTAATGGCCGTCGCGTTCCTGGATGTCGATGACGGCTAGCGCGCCCACGCGAATCCCTCCACATAATGCTTGATCAGCTTGAGCCCATTGTCGAAACTCACGCCGCTGGCATCAAGCCGCCCCTGCACGCCGTGCAGCGGGTCATCCAGGCTGGCCACCAGCACGGACAGGTCATACAGGCCGGGAAACTTGCGATAGGCGCGGGCGCAAGCCACGACCCGCAACGGCAGGCCGTGCTGATCGACGAAGTCCTCATGGCATTCGGCCGCGGTCATGTTGGTGCCGCCAGGTTCAAAGGATTCGTCGCCGAAACTGTTTGAGTACTGCCGGTAAAATCGCCACGTGCCGAGGCGGCTGCCGTCGTACACCTCGTGCCGCACGCCGAGCGCGCCGGTATTGCCC
>JBAWGM010000098.1:0-11943 GCA_049592895.1 Thiobacillaceae bacterium
CGGGCGACAACATCAGCATCACCGTTGCCCTGATTGCGCCGATTGCCATGGAAGAAGGCCTGCGCTTTGCCATCCGCGAAGGCGGCCGCACCGTCGGCGCCGGCGTGGTGGCGAAAGTTATTGAGTAGATTTTGACGAGTAGAGGATGAGTGGTGCGGGTCAATTCAAACCCACACTTCACACCGGGTCCCTGCGCCACACGGAATACAGGCCAGTAGCTCAATTGGCAGAGCGTCGTTCTCCAAAACCGAAGGTTGGGGGTTCGATTCCCTCCTGGCCTGCCAAATTTGGAATGGATGATCCGGGTTGACCGGGTCGTCGGGAACAATGGACAAAATCAAGCTGCTATTGGCAGCGCTTTTTGCGGTAGCGGGCCTGGCGGGTTTCTATCTGCTGGCGGATTACCCCATGATCGTGCGGGTATTGTCTGTGCTGGGCGGACTCATCGCGGGCGGGGCAATGGCGAACTACACCGACCCTGGCCGGCAGTTCGCAGGGTTTGCCCGGGAGTCCTGGGTTGAGGCGGGCAAGGTGGTATGGCCCACGCGCAAGGAAACCCTGCAGTCCACCGGCGTGGTGATGGCCTTCGTGTTGGCCATGGCGATCTTTATGTGGCTGGTTGATTCCGGTCTGGGGTGGGTAATGAAAATAGCCATGGGGCGGGGTTGAACATGACGATGCGCTGGTATGTCGTCCATGCCTATTCAGGTTTCGAGAAAAGTGTCGCGCGTGCTCTCAAGGAGCGGATCGAGCGCGATGCCATGAAAGACCGCTTCGGCGAGATTCTCGTACCGGTGGAAGAGGTGGTGGAAATGAAAGGCGGCCAGAAGGCCGTATCCGAGCGCAAGTTCTTTCCGGGTTATGTCCTGGTGCAGATGGACATGGCCGATGACACTTGGCATTTGGTGAAAAGCACGCCGAAAGTGACCGGTTTCGTCGGCGGCAGCGCCATGAAGCCGACGCCGATCTCCGAAAAGGAAGTCCAAGCCATCATGGACCAGATGCGTGAAGGCGTGGAGAAACCGAAGCCCAAGGTGTTGTTCGAGGTAGGACAGGCGGTGCGTGTGACTGATGGCCCATTCAACGATTTCCACGGCAATGTGGAAGAGGTGAATTACGACAAGAACAAGCTGCGGGTGTCAGTCACGATTTTTGGCCGCGCAACTCCGGTTGAATTGGATTTCGGTCAGGTTGAAAAAGCCTGAGCTGCTCTTCCGCCTGCGGCGGAAAAGCGTACGAGGAGCGCAAGTAGGCAGGGTCGAACGCGCGTTGGCACTCACTTAAACAGGAACCATCATGGCAAAGAAAGTAGTCGGCTATATCAAGCTGCAAGTTCCGGCGGGGAAGGCCAATCCTTCGCCGCCCATCGGTCCCGCGCTGGGTCAGCGCGGCCTGAATATCATGGAGTTTTGCAAGTCATTCAATGCCAAGACCCAGGGCATGGAACCGGGGCTGCCGGTGCCAGTGGTGATCACCGCCTACGCGGACAAGAGCTTCACCTTTGTGATGAAGACGCCGCCTGCAACGGTGCTGATCAAGAAAGCCATCAAACTGGAGAAGGGCTCGGCCAAGCCCCATACCGACAAAGTTGGCAAGATCTCGCGCGCCCAACTGGAAGAGATCGCCAAAATGAAGATGCCGGATCTGACGGCGGCTGACATGGATGCAGCGGTGTGTACTATAGCCGGTTCCGCCCGTTCCATGGGCGTGGATGCGGAGGTGTGATCGTGGGCATATCCAAGCGTTTGCAATCCATCAAGAACAGGATCGACCGGAGCCGTGCCTACCCCGTGCTGGAAGCATTGCAGTTGGTGAAAGAGACCGCCACCGCCAAATTTGACGAGTCGGTTGACGTGGCGGTCAACCTGGGTATTGATGCGCGCAAGTCCGACCAGATGGTGCGCGGTTCCGTGGTGCTACCCAAAGGCACAGGAAAGACCGTGCGCGTCGCGGTATTCGCCCAGGGCGCCAATGCCGAGGCGGCCAGGGCTGCCGGCGCCGACATTGTCGGATTCGAAGATCTGGCCGCCGATGTCAAGGCTGGCAAGATGGATTTCGATGTCGTGATCGCCACGCCGGATGCCATGCGGGTCGTGGGGCAACTGGGCCAGATTCTGGGCCCGCGCGGCCTGATGCCCAACCCCAAGGTAGGCACCGTGACCCCCAATGTGAGTGAAGCGGTGAAAAACGCGAGGGCCGGTCAGGTTCAATACCGGACCGACAAGGCGGGCATCGTGCACTGTACGATCGGACGCGCCTCGTTCGCCGCCGATGATCTTAAGGTCAACCTGCAGGCACTGGTGGAGGCCCTGCAAAAGGCCAGGCCCTCTGCTTCCAAGGGCATATACCTCAAAAAGATGTCCGTTTCCAGCACCATGGGGGTGGGCATACGAGTCGATCAGGCCAGTTTGGCGGCTTGAGTGACCCCTCACCCCGGCCCTCTCCCCAAAGGGGCGAGGGGGTCTAGGGAAGGGGGATGTTTTAACGAACTTTGGGCCCGGACTAGTTTCGACAAAGCCGGGGTTGTCAAAGACCGGAGGGGGTTGCAGGGATCAGGAATCGGGGATCAGGAATCAGTGAAACCCGATTCAATAACCTGCACCTTAATTGAAAGGCGAGGCGGTAAGGCGAAGGGATTATTTCTGATCCCTGATTCCTGACCTCTGATGCCTGAAACCCACCGCAGATGGCGCACCCGAAAGCAGGATCTTCCTGTCAAGGTCGCCAAACAAGCCGGTTTCCGGCTTGTCACGCAGAAGGAGGTTAGACCTTGAGTCTCAATCTTGAAGGGAAAAAGGCTGTCGTCGCCGAGATCAGCGAGCAGATCGCTCAGGCTCAGACTGTGGTGGTGGCCGAGTATCGCGGACTGGAGGTAACGGACATGACCCAACTGCGCGTGAAAGCACGCAGCTCCGGAGTTTATTTCCGCATCCTCAAGAATACCCTGGCGCGCCGCGCCGTTCAGGATACGCCGTTTTCCGGCTTGGCTGACCACTTGGTCGGTCCGCTGGCTTACGGCATTTCCCATGACCCGATTGCGGCTGCCAAGGTGCTTCACGAGTTCGCCAAAGGCAACGAAAAGTTCGTCATCAAGGCGGGTGCCATGCCCAATTTCGTCATGTCCGCCAAGGACGTGTCGAACCTGGCGGCCATGCCCAGCCGTGAAGAACTGCTCGCCAAACTACTCGGCACCATGCAGGCCCCCATCGCACAGTTTGTTCGCACCCTCAACGAGGTGCCAACCAAATTTGTGCGTGGCCTGGCCGCGGTCCGCGATCAAAAGCAGTCTGCCTAAGTTTATTCATCTATTCACGAACCTGACAGGAGTTACAAATGGCTGTATCTAAAGCTGAAATTCTCGACGCCATCGCCGGTATGACGGTGCTGGATCTGTCCGAGCTGATTAAGGAAATGGAAGACAAGTTCGGCGTTTCAGCCGCTGCCACTGCCGTGGCCGCTGCGGCAGCGCCCGCTGCGGCAGCGGCAGCGGTCGAAGAGCAGACCGAATTCACCGTTGTGCTGGCAGTCACCGGCGACAAGAAGGTGGAAGTGATCAAAGTGGTGCGTGCTGCCACCGGCCTGGGCCTGAAGGAAGCCAAGGATCTGGTCGATGGCGCGCCCAAGCCGGTGAAGGAGGGCATCAGCAAGGCTGATGCCACGGCGCTCAAAAAGCAGTTGGAAGACGCCGGCGCCAAAGTCGAGATCAAGTAAGGTTGACGCGTGCTTCGTAGCGGCCCGGCCGCTGCGGACACACCTAAGCAGCACGCCCGGAGACCCTGCGAAGGCTCCGGGTTATGTGCTTCTTAGGTGTGTCGCCAATGAAACGTTTGCAGCAGATCGATTTGGGAAGCGAAGCTCCTGTTCGCGCCGGCCTGTCCGGAGTGGACTGGTGGTTCCGTATTCCAGGGAATTTGCTCGCGCCGTTCTTGTCCCATCACCCTTGCCAGTAAGGAGACTCCATGGGCTATACCTTCACCGAGAAGAAGCGCATCCGCAAAAGCTTCGCCAAGCGACCGAGTGTGCTGAAAGCACCCTTCTTGCTGGCGACCCAGCTCGATTCCTATCGGGCATTTCTGCAGACAGAGCGTGCGGCCGACGAGCGGCTGAACGAAGGCCTGCAGGCTGCGTTTACGTCCATCTTTCCCATTACCAGCCATTCCGGCAATGCGCGCCTGGAGTATGTCAACTACACGATGGGCGAACCGGCCTTCGACATGAAGGAATGCCAGCAGCGCGGCCTGACCTTCTGCGCGCCGCTGCGTGCCAAGGTGCGGCTGGTGATCATGGACAAGGAAGCGTCCAAACCCACGATCAAAGAGGTCAAGGAACAGGAAGTGTATATGGGGGAAATTCCCCTGATGACGCCTTCCGGCTCCTTTATCATCAACGGCACCGAGCGGGTCATCGTGTCCCAGTTGCATCGGTCGCCCGGCGTGTTTTTCGAACACGATCGCGGCAAGACCCATTCTTCCGGCAAGCTGCTGTTCTCCGCACGCATCATCCCTTATCGTGGATCCTGGCTGGACTTCGAGTTCGATCCCAAGGATCTGCTGTATTTCCGCGTCGACCGGCGCCGCAAGATGCCGGCCACCATCCTGATGAAGGCCCTGGGTTTCAGCCCCGAAGGGATTTTGGACACCTTCTTCAGCAAGGACACGTTCCACATCAACGCCCAAGGCATACAGTTTGAATTGGTGCCCGACCGGCTGCGCGGTGAGATTGCGCGCTTCGATATTTGCGGCAAGGATGGCAAGGTGATTGTCGCCAAGGACAAGCGCATCACCGCCAAGCACATCCGCGAGCTCGATGCCGCCGGGGTGAAGATGTGGGCGATTCCCGCCGAATTCGTGGTGGGCAGGATCTTGTCCCACGACGTGGTGGATCAGTCCACCGGTGAGGTGCTTGCCGCGGCCAATGATGAAATCACCGAGACGCTGCTGGAGAAGCTCTCCATGGCCGCGGTGGGACGGATTCAGACCCTTTATGTGAATGACCTGGATCAGGGGCCCTACATGTCCCATACCCTGCGCGTCGACGAGACCGCCGACCAGCAGGCCGCACGGGTTGCCATCTATCGCATGATGCGTCCCGGCGAGCCGCCGACCGAAGATGCGGTGGAAGCCCTGTTCCAGCGGTTGTTCTTCAGTCCCGATACCTATGACCTGTCTGCCGTTGGACGCATGAAGTTCAACCGGCGCGTTGGCCGTGAGCAACTGGAGGGCTCTGCCACCATCGATACGAACGATATCGTGGCGGTGATGAAGATCCTGGTCGAGCTGCGCAATGGCCGCGGCGAGATCGACGACATCGACCACCTCGGCAATCGCCGGGTGCGCTCGGTGGGCGAACTGGCTGAAAACCAGTTCCGTGCCGGTCTGGTGCGAGTGGAAAGGGCAGTGCGCGAGCGCCTGTCGCAAGCCGAATCCGACAACCTGATGCCGCATGACCTGATCAATGCCAAGCCGGTGAGCGCCGCGATCAAGGAATTCTTCGGCTCCAGCCAGCTCTCGCAGTTCATGGACCAGACCAACCCGCTGTCCGAGATTACTCACAAGCGCCGGGTTTCCGCCCTTGGCCCGGGCGGTCTGACGCGCGAACGCGCCGGCTTCGAGGTGCGCGACGTGCACCCCACGCATTACGGCCGGGTGTGCCCGATCGAAACGCCGGAAGGTCCGAACATTGGTCTGATCAACTCGCTCGCCCTGTATGCCCGCACCAACTGGTATGGTTTCATCGAGACTCCCTACCGCAAGGTGAAGGACGAAAAAGTAACCGACGAAATCGAATATCTCTCTGCAATTGAAGAGGCCCAATATGTAATTGCCCAGGCCAACGCGGATCTGGATCCCAAGGGCAGGTTCAAGGATGAACTGGTTTCCTGCCGGCACAAGAATGAATTCACCTTGTCCACCACTGAGCGCATCCAGTATATGGACGTGTCACCGTCGCAGGTGGTGTCGGTGGCGGCCTCGCTTATTCCCTTCCTGGAACACGATGACGCCAACCGCGCGCTGATGGGCTCCAACATGCAGCGTCAGGGCGTGCCCTGCCTGCGCCCGGAGAAGTCTCTGGTCGGCACCGGCGTGGAGCGCACCGCAGCGGTGGACTCGGGCACCGTGGTCACCGCCTTGCGCGGCGGTATCGTGGACTACGTTGATGCAGGCCGGATCGTGGTGCGGGTCAATGACGATGAAGCCAAGGCGGGCGAGGTGGGCGTGGATATCTATTCCCTGATCAAATACACCCGGTCCAACCAGAACACCAACATCAACCAGCGTCCCATCGTCAAGGTGGGCGACGTGATCGCACGCGGCGATGTGGTTGCCGATGGCGCCTCCACCGACCTGGGTGAACTGGCCATGGGGCAGAACATGCTGGTCGCCTTCATGCCCTGGAACGGCTACAACTTCGAGGACTCGATCCTGATTTCCGAGCGGGTGGTCGCTGAGGACCGCTACACCTCGATCCACATCGAGGAGCTGTCTGTCGTTGCGCGCGACACCAAACTGGGAGCGGAGGAAATCACCCGGGATATTTCCAACCTGGCGGAACGCCAGTTGGGCCGGCTGGACGAATCCGGCATCATCTCCATCGGCGCCGAAGTGGAAGCGGGCGACGTACTGGTGGGCAAGGTGACACCCAAGGGCGAAACCCAGCTGACCCCGGAAGAGAAACTGCTGCGTGCCATCTTTGGCGAGAAGGCCTCCGACGTCAAGGACACGTCCTTGCGTGTTCCGTCCGGCATGAGCGGAACGGTGATCGACGTTCAGGTCTTCACCCGCGAAGGCATCGAGCGCGACAAGCGCGCCCAGTCCATCATCGATGCGCAACTGGCCGAATACAAGAAGGATCTGGCCGACCGCATGCGCATCGTGGAAGCGGACGCCTTTGCCCGGTTGGGCCGCATGCTGGTCAACAAGACGGTCAACGGTGGGCCCAAGAAACTGGCCAAGGGTTCCAAGATCACGCGTGAGTACCTGGAATCCCTGCCTGGCCACGACTGGTTCGACATTCGCATGGCCGATGAAGAAGCCAGCCGTCAGATGGAGGCCATCAAGGACGGCTTGGCGCAGAAGCGGATCGAGTTTGACGCCATGTTCGAGGAGAAGAAGAAGAAGCTCACCCAAGGCGATGAACTACCGCCAGGCGTGCAGAAAATGGTCAAGGTTTACATGGCAGTCAAGCGCCGCCTGCAGCCCGGCGACAAGATGGCGGGACGCCACGGCAACAAGGGCGTAGTGTCGAAGATCGTGCCGATCGAAGACCTGCCGTACATGGCGGACGGAACCCCGGCCGACATCGTGCTGAACCCGCTGGGGGTGCCCTCGCGGATGAACGTGGGTCAGATCCTGGAAACCCATTTGGGTTGGGCCGCAAAAGGTCTGGGCATCAAGATCGGCAGGATGCTTGACCAGCAGGTCAAGGCCAAGCAGATGCGCGATTTCCTTGATCAAATCTACAACTCCACCGGCCAGAAAGTCGACCTGGCGTCGTTTTCGGACGGGGAGATTCTGGCCATGGCGGACAACCTGCGCGAGGGCGTGCCGTTTGCCACCCCGGTATTCGACGGGGCCGGGGAGGACGAGATCCGCCAAATGCTCAAGCTCGCAGACCTGCCCGAAGGCGGCCAGGTGAACTTGTACGACGGCCGAACCGGGGAGGTTTTCGAACGCCCCGTGACGGTCGGCTACATGCACGTGCTGAAGCTGCACCATCTGGTGGATGACAAGATGCATGCCCGCTCCACCGGGCCATACAGCCTGGTGACTCAGCAGCCGCTCGGCGGCAAGGCCCAGTTCGGCGGCCAGCGCTTTGGCGAGATGGAGGTGTGGGCGCTGGAAGCCTACGGCGCTTCCTACACCTTGCAGGAAATGCTCACCGTCAAGTCGGACGATGTGAACGGCCGGACCAAGGTGTACGAAAACATCGTCAAGGGCGACCACAAGATCGACGCCGGCATGCCGGAATCCTTCAACGTGCTGGTGAAGGAAATTCGCAGTCTGGGCATCGATATTGATCTGGAACGTTTTTAATCGGGCGAGGGATCAGTCATGAAAGCATTATTGGATCTGTTCAAGCAAGCCACCCAGGAGGAGGAGTTCGACGCGATCAAGATCGGCATCGCGTCGCCGGATAAAATCCGCGCCTGGTCCTACGGTGAAGTCAAGAAGCCCGAAACCATCAACTACCGCACCTTCAAGCCGGAGCGGGATGGGTTGTTCTGCGCCAAGATTTTCGGCCCGGTAAAGGACTACGAATGTTTGTGCGGCAAGTACAAGCGCCTCAAGCATCGCGGCGTGATCTGCGAGAAGTGCGGGGTGGAAGTCACCCTGTCCAAGGTGCGGCGCGAGCGCATGGGCCACATCGAGCTGGCTTCGCCGGTGGCGCATATCTGGTTCCTCAAGTCACTGCCTTCCCGGCTGGGCATGGTGCTGGACATGACGCTAAAAGACATTGAGCGGGTGCTCTATTTCGAAGCCTATGTCGTGGTCGAGCCCGGCATGACGCCGCTCAACCGGCGCCAGTTGCTGACCGAAGACGATTACCTGAGCAAGGTCGAGGAATACGGCGACGAGTTCAAGGCGCTGATGGGTGCCGAAGGCGTCCGCGACCTGCTGCGCGCCATCGACCTGCCTACCGAGGTCGAAGCTTTGCGCGCCGAGCTGTCCAAGACCACCTCTGACACCAAGCTCAAGAAAACCTCCAAGCGCCTCAAGGTGCTGGAAGCCTTCCAGCGTTCCGGCATCAAGCCTGACTGGATGATCCTGGAAGTGCTGCCGGTGCTGCCGCCCGAGTTGCGCCCCTTGGTGCCGCTGGATGGCGGCCGGTTTGCCACCTCGGACCTAAACGATTTGTACCGCAGGGTAATCAACCGCAACAACCGGCTCAAGCGCCTGCTGGAGCTGAAGGCTCCCGAAATCATCGTGCGCAACGAAAAACGCATGCTCCAGGAAGCAGTGGATTCGCTGCTGGATAATGGCCGGCGCGGCAAGGCGATGACGGGCGCAAACAAGCGACCGCTGAAATCGCTGGCCGACATGATAAAGGGCAAGAGTGGTCGCTTCCGGCAAAACCTGCTGGGCAAGCGGGTCGACTATTCAGGCCGTTCAGTGATCGTGGTGGGCCCGCAACTCAAGCTGCACCAGTGCGGCCTGCCGAAAAAGATGGCCCTGGAACTGTTCAAGCCCTTCATCTTCCACAAACTGGAAGTCATGGGCCTGGCCACCACCATCAAGGCGGCGAAGAAGATGGTGGAGGATGAAGAACCCATCGTCTGGGACATCCTCTCCGATGTCATCCGCGAACATCCGGTGATGCTGAACCGGGCGCCCACGCTCCACAGACTGGGTATACAGGCGTTCGAACCGGTGTTGATCGAAGGCAAGGCCATCCAGTTGCACCCGCTGGTGTGCTCCGCCTTCAACGCCGACTTTGACGGTGACCAGATGGCCGTGCATGTGCCCTTGTCACTGGAAGCGCAGATGGAATGCCGTACGCTGATGCTGGCCTCAAACAATGTGCTGTCTCCGGCCAACGGCGAACCGATCATCGTGCCGTCGCAGGATATCGTGCTTGGCCTGTACTACATGAGCCGCGAGAAAGTCAACGCGAAGGGCGAAGGCAGCCTGTACGCCGATGTGGCGGAGGCGCGCCGTGCCTATGATACCGGCGCGGCCGAGCTGCATGCCCGGGTGACGGTGCGGATCAAGGAAGTGGACGTCAAAAACGGCGAGAGGGTGGAATCCATCAAGCGGGTGGAAACCACGCTGGGCCGGGCCCTGCTGTCGGAAATCCTGCCACCTGGACTGCCTTTCAGTTTTGTCGATAAACCGCTGAAGAAGAGGGAAATCTCCCGCCTCATCAACGCGAGTTTTCGACGTTGCGGCCTGCGAGAGACGGTGATCTTCGCTGACCGGCTGATGTATACCGGCTTTACCTTCGCTACCCGCGCGGGGATGTCCATCGCCATCAATGACATGCTGATTCCGAAGGAAAAACACGGCATTCTGGATGCGGCCGAGAACGAAGTGAAGGAAATCGAAAAACAATATACGTCCGGTCTGGTGACCCAGGGCGAGCGCTACAACAAGGTCGTGGATATCTGGGGCCGGGCGGGCGATGCCGTGGCCAAGGCCATGATGGGTCAGCTGGGCGCGGAAAAGGTGAAGAACCACAAGGGCGATGACGTCAGCCAGGAATCCTTCAACTCCATCTACATGATGGCCGACTCCGGCGCCCGTGGCTCTGCCGCGCAGATCCGCCAGCTGGCAGGCATGCGCGGCCTGATGGCCAAGCCGGACGGTTCCATCATCGAAACTCCGATTACCGCGAACTTCCGCGAGGGGTTGAACATGTTGCAATACTTCATTTCCACCCATGGTGCGCGCAAGGGCCTGGCCGACACGGCACTGAAGACGGCGAATTCCGGTTACCTGACCCGGCGTCTGGTGGACGTGACCCAGGACCTGGTCGTCGTCGAAGTCGATTGCGGCACCAGGGAAGGCATGGTGGTCAAGGCCCTGGTCGAGGGCGGCGAGGTGGTGGAAGCCCTGCGGGAGCGGATTTTGGGACGGACAGCGGCAGTGGACATTGTCCATCCCGAGACCCAGGAGACACTATACGAGGCCGGCACCCTGCTGGATGAAGCTACGGTCGACACCATAGAGTCGGTCGGCGTTGACGAAGTCAAGGTGCGCACCCCGCTGACTTGCGAGACCCGTTATGGCCTGTGCGCCAGATGCTATGGCCGGGATCTGGGCCGTGGCTATCTGGTCAACGTGGGCGAGGCGGTGGGCGTGATTGCCGCCCAGTCCATCGGCGAACCGGGCACCCAGCTCACCATGCGGACCTTCCACATCGGCGGCGCCGCTTCGCGCGCTGCTGCCGCCAGCCAGCTTGAAGCCAAGTCGGCCGGAACGGTTGGCTACTCGGCCAATATGCGCTACGTGACCAACACACGCAAGGAACTGGTGGCCATCTCGCGCAACGGCGAGCTGATTATCCTGGATGACGCCGGCCGCGAACGTGAACGCCAAAAGGTGCCGTACGGCGCAACCGTAATGGTCAAGGATGGGGACAGGATCAAGGCCGGGGTGGTGCTGGCCACCTGGGATCCTCATACCCGTCCCATCATCACCGAGCACTCGGGCCGGGTACGGTTCGAGAACGTGGAGGAGGGGGTTACCGTCGCCAAACAGATCGACGATGTGACCGGTCTTTCCACCCTGGTCGTGATCGATCCAAAAAGTCGCAAGGGGGCGGCTGCCAAGGGGCTGCGTCCCCAAGTCAAAATGCTGGACGAAACCGGCAACGAGGTCAGAATTGCCGGCACCGAAATGCTGGTCAACATCACTTTCCAGATCGGTTCCATCATTACCGTGAAGGACGGGCAGGAAGTTAACGTGGGTGACGTGCTGGCACGGATTCCGCAGGAAACCTCCAAGACACGCGACATTACCGGCGGTCTGCCGCGGGTGGCGGAGCTGTTCGAGGCGCGTTCCCCCAAAGACGCTGGCGTGCTGGCCGAGGTGACCGGTACCGTATCCTTCGGCAAGGATACCAAGGGCAAGCAGCGCCTGGTCATCACGGATTTTGACGGACAGCCCCACGAGTACCTGATACCCAAGGAAAAGCACGTCATGGCGCACGATGGCCAGGTGGTGAACAAGGGCGAGATGATCGTCGATGGCCCGGTCGATCCGCATGACATTTTGCGCCTGCAAGGTGTAGAAGCCCTGGCCCGCTACATTACGGATGAGGTCCAGGATGTTTACCGGCTGCAAGGGGTGAAAATCAATGACAAGCACATTGAAGTGATCGTCCGTCAGATGCTGCGCCGGGTGAACGTGGTCGATCCGGGCGACGCCGCGCTGATCCCGGGCGAGCAGGTGGAGCGTTCGGAAGTGCTGCAGGTGAACGACGAAATGGTAGCCGAGGGCAAGC
>JBAWGM010000099.1:0-7050 GCA_049592895.1 Thiobacillaceae bacterium
GACAGCATGCCCCATCTGGCGACGGTGCAGTGCCCGGGCCATGGCTATCGGTTGGCAGCACAGTTGCTGATGGATGAATTAAATCGCTCCGGCGCATTGCAACACTTGCTGCTGCATTACACCCAGGCGCTGATTACGCAGATGTCGCAGATCGCCGTCTGCAACCGGCATCACACAGTCGAGCAGCAACTGTGCCGCTGGCTGCTGTCGCGTCTCGACCAATCCCCCTCGAACGAAATCAACGTGACGCAGGAATTGATTGCTGGTGCGCTCGGAGTGCGTCGCGAGGGCGTCACGGTCGCCGCCGGAAAATTGCATGACGCCGGACTGATCAATTGCCGCCGCGGCTGCATCGCCGTGCTAAGCCGGCCTGGATTGGAGAAACGCGCCTGCGAGTGCTACCAAACAGTCAAGTCGGAATTCGATCGCCTGCTCCCCAATCTGACTGCGGCGCAAGCCGTTGAAACCGGCTTGCACGCCGAACACCCTGCCGCCTCGCGGGGGGGTTATCGCATCGGGCCCCCTTGACGCGAACACGCCATCAAAATGTTCGCCCGATGAAGTGAAATATCGGCTTGCACCCCGGTCGTGTGTTCGCTCCTGGGCAATGCAATTGGCCTGTTTCAGGCCGATTTCCTGGAACCATCACCTGACGGGATCCGCCCTTTGGCAAGCATTCTGAATCCTTAAGACAAATCCCTCTCGATCTCATCCAGGCACTCGCGAATCGCTGCCAGGATAAGCTTGTCTGCCCTATTTTGATCGATTTCCGGTATGTCCCAATCGAAAATGGAACGGTATTTTTCCACCAGGCTCTTTACGTCGGCAATGATTTGGCTGCGGTGTGCATCCAGTTCGATTTGTTCGATATTTTCCACTGCAAAGTCTCCTTGATGTTCAGCCGATCAGGCGTGGTTGCTTTGTTCAATCTGATATTGCTGCCGACCATGCGTTTCTTTGAAAAACTACGCGCTATGTTCGACAACGTACAGAATTTGCTCGCCCTTCACCATATCCTTGCCTAAGCCTTGCACTGTCGAAGCGTCCTGTCATCTTAGCTTATGCGGCTGCCCCAGGGCTTGTGCGCGCGAGTCGGCTGCTGATTCACCTGCCGTCACAAACGCCCGACCCGCCGGCACAGTCTTCCAAGACCGCCTCGGCAAGCATGACGATTCACAAAGAGCTGCGCAGTTTTCCTTAATCATTCAATGAGGTAGCACCATGAAATATTCCATCCTATTTGCGTCGCTCATTACAGCGTTCGGTTTGAGTGCGTGCGATAAGCCGACCGTGGTCAATGTTCCGCCGCCAGCCGCCGCAGTGCCAGGACCTGCCGGCCCCCAGGGCGCGGCGGGAACACAAGGTGCCACTGGAGCCGCGGGCTATGAGGGCACCCAGGGAGAAACCGGCAAGACAGGCACGCAAGGCGCTGAAGGGGCCCAAGGGGAAGCCGGCAAGACTGGCGACAGCACTGTGGTAGTCGTCCCGGCTCCGTCAGAGCAGAACTAACCCGTCTCCCCAGTGGTAAGACCTTGCGTGCCGAACCTCTAATCCTTCCCAACACTCACGAGAGCCGAGTGCCCTCCGCGCAACATGCGCCGGCGGAGAACCGTCTGCTTGCCGCACTTCCTGGCAAAGATCGCCGACATCTTCTGGCGGGCTGCGAGCAGGTCGAGTTGGGTTTGGGAGCGATTCTGTGCGAGCCGGGGGAGACGATTCGCCACGTTTATTTTCCCACCGATAGCTTTATTTCATTGGTGACTCCAACCGATGGGCACAGCAGCCTGGAGGTGGCCCTGGTCGGCAGTGAAGGGATGTGCGGGATTCCCCTCATGCTTGGGGTGGATGTCTCGCCCTTGCATGCCGTGGTACAGGGCTCAGGCCCTGCATGGCGGATGGACGCTGATCGGTTTCGCAGTGAACTCGAACACAGCGTCGCGTTACGACAGTATCTGAACCGCTACATCTATGTGTTGATTAGCCAACTGGCGCAAACAGCCGCCTGCACCCGCTTCCATGTCGTGGAAGAGCGCCTGGCCCGCTGGCTGCTGATGACCCGAGACCGGGCGCACTCGGACGCGTTCCATATCACCCACGAACTTCTTGCCCAGGTGCTGGGCGTACGTCGCGTTGGCGTCACCAAAGCCGCAGGTGCGCTGCAGAGGAAAAAACTGATCAGCTATAGCCGCGGGGATGTCAGGATTCGCAATATTGATGGCCTCGACGCGGCGTCCTGCAAGTGTTACCGAACCGACAAGGAAACATACGAACATATCCTGCATTGCTAGCGCATATTAACGCCCTGGGCAAATTGCGGATTTGATTGGGGGCATGGGTGATGAGCACGCATACCCGCGCCACTTGGCGCGAGGTATGAGTCCGGCTGGATGTTACGCCAATGCCTTAATAACCAGGGCGATGGTCGCGATAGTCGTCGCGGTGGTCATTCCTGTCCCCACGATGATCGTCCCTGTGCGCGCCGCCGCGGTCATCCTGGTGGCCACGATTGTGTTCCTGGTAACGGGGAACGTACTCGTGGTTGTACCAGTTGTCCTGCACAAAAAAGACCCGCTCGCCGCACGCGTTGTACTTGCGACAGTATCTGCGCCAGTGTTTGGCCTGGCCCGGGGGCACGCGCAGATAGATTGGCGGGCGGTCCATGGGCACTCGCTCGACGGCTATTGGCTGAGCATAGAGCACTTGCGGCTGCGGGTAGCCGCCGATATCGAGTCGGCCGTAGAAGCCAGGTTGGCCGATGCTGAGCGACAAGCCGACGTCGCCAGCGACTGCCGGGATGCTGGCGGCGGCCGCAGCTACAGCCGCGGCGATCAGAAAACGTTTCATCTTGAATCTCCTGTTCTTAAGGCGGGAAATGAGCGCTTGCGCGCCCTGATTGTTCTTGACCAGACTCCGTCGGCACGGCCCAGCCCTGATTCTGTTGGAACCGGGGCCGGGCCGGGAAGGCTTGAGCTACGCGCTGAAGCCTTCCGCACTCACGGAGCCTTTGTATTGAAGCGGAATCTTATTCTTTATGCATCCTGACGCGGAGATGGTTCGTGACCGACGTTACGCCTTCGGTCCCTTGCGCGATCGAAACCGCTTTGTCTGCTTCCTCCTGGGTTCCGACTTTGCCGCGCAGAACCACCATGCCCGCACTGTCGGTATCGACCTTGATATGCACCAGACTCTTGATCTTTTCCGCCGCAAGCTTGGCCTTGATCTTGGTAGTAATCACCGAGTCCTTGACGAATGCCATAGGGTGCTTACGGTCCGTGTCCGCATCATCTCTATGCTTCCCGACTCGGATATTGCTCGTGACCGACGTTACGCCTTCGGTCCCTTGCGCGATCGAAACTGCCTTGTCTGCTTCTTCCTGGGTTCTGACTTTGCCGCTCAGAACCACCATGCCCGCACTGTCGGTATCAACCTTGATATGCACCAAACTCTTGATCTTCTCCGCCGCAAGCTTGGCCTTGACTTTGGTGGTGATCGCCGAGTCCTTGACGAATGTCATGGGGTGCGTACGGTCTGCGTCCGTATCCTCGGCATGGGCTGCCATTGGGGCCAGCAAGCTGCCGATGATGAAAGCGCCTGTCGCGAGTTTGATATTCATAGTCTGTCCTTTGTTTAATGAATGGGAAGGTGAGCATAATCCGATTATTTCAAAGATATCTCTGTGCGCTATCACACATAGGACCTCGGGCGATACGCGCCTCCACCAGATTGAGCATGCGCTGCGCGAAAAGTTTCAGGCCTGGATCACCCGCCTCCGCGGCGAAACACTCAGCCACCTCTACGCGCCATGGTGCCGCGCTAACTCATGGTGTGGCCGTAGGCCGCCTTATCAGCCTCGTAACAGCCACAGGAAGCAGATTCAAGGCCACGGCGGTCGAGAATCGTGATATTTCCGCGGCTGTAGCTGATCAATTCCCGCTTTTGCAGCGAAGTGGCGGCTTTGGTGACACCGACGCGACGCACGCCCAGCATGTAGGCCAGGAATTCATGGGTAATATGAAATTCGTCCGCGTGTGCCCGGTCCTGTGTCATCAGGAGCCAACGGGCGAGACGTGCCTCCACCACATGGAAGCGGGTGCAGGCACCTGTTTGCGCCAGTTGGCCCATCACTACGTAGAGGTAGCGCTTCAGCACGCGCTGCAGTGCCGGACTCAACTGGAGTTCGCGGCGAAACTGCGCAGCGCCCATGCGCAGGGCCGGGCCTTCACCCTGCACCAGGGCGTGCAGCGGCGACACATCCACCCCGAGGATCAGGGAGACCCCAAGCATGCCTTCATCGCCGACCAGTCCCACCTCCAGGCTGGCGCAGCCATCGACCGGCGTTACCAGGGAAATGAAGCTGTCGGTAGGAAAATACACGTAGCGAACACGTTCGCCAGGCTCGGCAAGGACCGCGGCAAACACCAGTTCGACCGGTTTGCAGCCCGCGAGAAAACGCTGGCGGTCTTTAAGCGGCAAGGCCGCAAGCAGACCATTGGCGGTGAGGGCGGACTTGGCGCGTGGCACGTGGACTCTCTTGGCGTTGGGGAAACCCGGCAAGCGGCACAGGGAGAGGTGGCGATGCAATCTCCATGTCGGATGCTCCCCAAGGACGAAAGCTTCCTTCGGGTGGACTCGTAAAAGCATGGAGTAAGACCTGGCAGTTGTCTGGACGGTAGCGCACATAACCCGCAAGCCAAGCGGTGAGATACGCAACCATGGGGTCGAGCGCGACGGCAACCGAGTAATCGTATTACTGAATGACTGCCCCCGGGAGAAGGCGATCGAACTCCGTCTTGACCACCCGATAGCACTCGCAAACGCGCGCCTCGAGTGCGGGTCGATCCAACACGGTGATCTTGCCGCGGCTGTATTGAATCAAGCCAGCTTTCTGCAAATTGCCGGCGGCCTCCGTGACCCCCTCACGGCGCACGCCAAGCATGTTGGCGATCAGTTCCTGTGTCATGACCAACTCGTTCGAGCGCAAGCGGTCCAGGCTCAGCAGCAGCCAGCGGCATAGCTGTTGGTCCAGAGAGTGGTGGCGGTTGCATACCGCCGTCTGCGCCATCTGGGTCAGCAACGCCTGAGTGTAGCGCAGCAACAGGCGCTGCATCGGACCGGCGTGGAAGAACTCATCCTTCAGCAGAGGCCCTTTCAGCCGGTAGCCGTGGCCGGCACTTTGCACGACCGCCCGGCTGGTCGTGGTTTCGCCGCCCATGAACAGGGAGACACCGACGACTCCTTCGTTGCCGACGATGGCGATTTCGGCCGAAGCGCCATCCGCCATGACGTAAAGCAGGGAAACGATGGAGGTGGTGGGAAAATAGACGTGGCGCATCTTGCTGCCGGCCTCATAAAGCGCCTCGGCGAGCGGCATCGGGACCAGTTCCAGATTGGGCAGGATGCGAGCGTACTCGTCCGCAGGCAGGGCGGCAAGAAGGTGGTTCTCGCGGGGATCATGAGCCCGGCTCACAAGCTATCTCCTAAATATCAGACATGACAAAATGCACACCTGACATGTCAGACTGGAATCCCTTAGGCGGCTTGAGTGAATTATAGACGCCCCACTTTGACGCAGCAACAGCCGCGACTCATCCGCGGTGCCGCGTCCGTGAGACGCGCACGCTCGCTTGAAGTTCCGCCATTTCGTCTGGCATCTTTTTGTCATGGCTGGCACGATCACCCCCTAAATGGCGGTACTCTGGAATTCGGCTTAGCCGCATAAACAGCCCATGCGGCGCCTCAATATTCGCCACGTAACGGAGTGCCTTTCCTGTGTGCCGGAAACGTTTGAGTTCTTACCTTGCCCAAGCCGCGATCAGGACCAGGCCAACACAGATGCCCACCGGCGCAATCACCGGGGATACGCCCTGAATCCGCGCATCAGCATTCTCTCGAAAAATAGCTGAAACCCTGGCACGGAATCCTGGTCACATGGCCTGATGGATGCCTCAATCTTGCGTTGGCCGAACGCTTAATCCGGAAAGGAGAATCAAATGACCCAACTTCACAGAACTGAAGACGCCGTGCCGCATGTCCTGCCGCCGTTGCCGTATTCGCAAGACGCGCTGGACCCCGTGATCTCTGACAGGACGATCGGGTTCCACTATGGCAAGCACCACAAAGGCTACGTCGATACTTTGAACAAGCTAATTGCGGATACGGCGCTCGCAGATCTTTCATTGGGGAGACTGATTGCCGAGACCGCGGACAAGGCCGACAAAGTCGTAATCTTCCATAACGCAGCGCAAGTCTGGAACCATACCTTTTACTGGCGCAGTCTGCGAGCCAAGGGTGGCGGTGAGCCTCCCGCAGCGTTGAAGCAAAGGATCGAGGGCTCATTCGGCACTCTGGATGCATGCAAGAAGGCGCTGGCGACGGCGGCGACAACTGAGTTTGGCAGCGGCTGGGTTTGGCTCGTGCTGGAAGACGGCAGGCTCAAGGTAGTCAAGACCGATAACGCAGATACGCCAATGACCAAGGGCGCGAAGCCGCTGTTGGCCATAGACGTGTGGGAACACGCCTACTATCTGGATTATCAGAACCGTCGTGCCGACTATGTGAATGCCGTACTCGACAAGCTGATCAACTGGGACTTTGCCGCCGACAATCTTGGTTAGCGCCTCTCAGTCCGACGAATGGCAAAGCGTTCAGCTTAAGGAGCGCGTGAGCAATCATACGGGTGCGCACAGCAACTAATGCCATAGGTTGCTTCTGGGTCACTCCCGGCTTGATGACCGGTTCCGGTGCGGGTATGCCCCATGCCTGAATTCGCTCCAGGAGGAGTCAGCATGCCTTGAACCATGCCAGCGGACCGTTCAATACCGCACACGGGCGAGTCGCCATGACGAACACGGAAGGAGCGGTCATCGTGGCGACCAGAACGACTGCCGCGGCGATAATCACGACCATGGCCGGGGTCACTGAGGCATTGACGCAACCAGGTCCGACTCATCCTTGCGCGCGATGTCGCGCGGGGACTTGCGGCATCAACTCGCTAGCGGCCAGATGACCTGATTGGAGTGCAACGTCGTTGTCTAACGAAAGCGTGCCGAC
>JBAWGM010000100.1:0-1821 GCA_049592895.1 Thiobacillaceae bacterium
AGCCGCCATGAGGCCCTTATGATCGAGGATGGTGATGGTGCCGCGGCGGTAGGCGATGAGCTTGCGCTCCTGCAGGGTTCGCGCGGCCACGTTGACGCCGACCCGCCGGACCCCCAGCATGAGCGCAAGAAACTCCTGCGTAATGCGAAACTCGTTGGAGTTGACGCGGTCGCGGGTCATCAACAGCCATCGGGCCATGCGCTGCGTCACCACATGGAAGCGGTTGCACGCCGCGGTCTGCGCGATCTGGATCATCAGCAAGTGGGTAAAAAGAAACAACTCTCGCCGCAACGCAGCGCTCTCGCTGAATTCGCGGCGAAAGTCCGCTATCTCCATCCGCATTGCCGTGCCGCCACCTTGTACCACGGCACGAAAAGGCGAGACAGCGGCACCCAGCACCACAGGAACCCCGATCATGCCTTCAGCACCGATGAGTCCAACCTCCGCAACCCGGTCGGCATCCACGCTAGTCAGCATAGAGACGAAGCAGTCGATGGGAAAGTACACGTGCCGAATCCGGGCCTGAGGTTCATAGAGAACCTCCGCAAAGGCCAGCTCAACCGGTTCGAGCACGGGCCGTAGTTTGCGGTAATCCTTGCGGGGCAATGCAGCAAGCAGGCGGTTTGCGCTCAAGACATGTTTTGCGCCCAAGACATGTTTTGTGCCCAGCATAAGACTCTCCAAGTGTTCGGTCTTTGCAACGAACTTCGGAATGTCGATCCCGGACGGGGTCGAATCGAAGCCTTCGAAGGAAGGCTAAAAGTGTAATTTGCCCTTATTAAAAGAAGCAATTATGTTCGAGACCGTACATTAAACATGAACATGAGTCCTCAGAGACTGTTCGCAATGCGGGCCGCCTTTCTCTGCCCTTACCGATTCCGGACAGTTCATTGGGGCATGACCCCGCATTCAGGATGGAGGAAGGGTAAGCGGTGGGTTCTTCATTGTCATGATAGAAGGGGATTTCTTATGATGATCGTCGGTAAGCGCATGCACCGGCCAATTCTGTACGCTGTCGAACATAACAGATCATTCTTTGTAGCGGCGTGGGTGGGGGCGATACCAAGCCCCGAGGACATGCCGGAAACCGATCAAGAAAACGCAGCTAGGCTTGTCCTGGTGGCGATTTGGGCGTCATTGGTTGAGGTCTTGCCTTGAGGAACGGGAATGTTTCCCGGCGTGGCTGGCGCCGTACAGTTCCGGCAAGGCCGTTGACACAACGCGATTGATCGTTTCGAGCCGAGTACGCTATCGAGGCGCGATCCGATACTTCACTCCATCTGGGGCGGGTTCGCACGGTACGTTCGGCGGTGGGTGATGCAGCCGCGCGCTGCCTGCCGCGCCAGGCGCCATGCGGCCGACCTCAACCGCTTGCGCAGCATCGGGCAGCAGACGATCGTATTCCTTCTTGACTGCTTCGTAGCACTCGCAAGCCCGTTTCTCCAATCCAGGCCGGCTTAGCACGGCGATGCAGCCGCGGCGGCAATTGATCAGTCCGGCGTGTTGCAATCTTCCGGCGGCGACCGTCACGCCCTCGCGACGCACTCCGAGCGCACCAGCAATCAATTCCTGCGTTACGTTGATTTCGTTCGAGGGGGATTGGTCGAGACGCGACAGCAGCCAGCGGCACAGTTGCTGCTCGACTGTGTGATGCCGGTTGCAGACGGCGATCTGGGACATCTGCGTAATCAGCTCCTGGGTGTAATGCAGCAGCAAGTGTTGCAATGCGCCGGAGCGATTTAATTCATCCATCAGCAACTGTGCTGCCAACCGATAGCCATGGCCCGGGCACTGCACCGTCGCCAGATGGGGCATGCTGTC
>JBAWGM010000101.1:0-8112 GCA_049592895.1 Thiobacillaceae bacterium
ATCATTCAACAGTACTTCGAGAATGGGCGCCGGGTCCGCGATGCCGGTGGTTTCGATCACCACCCGCTCGAAGGCGGGGATGTTCCCCTTGTTGCGGGCCATCCACAGGTTCTTCAGGGTGGGTGAAAGGGAACCCACCACAGCGCAGCACACGCACCCCCCCGCAAGCAGGGCCATGGGCCCTTCGGATTTTTCCAGCAACTGATGGTCCAGACCCACCTCGCCAAATTCGTTCATGATGATGGCGGTACGGGGCAGCTTCCGGACCAGCGTGTTGAGCAGCGTGGTTTTCCCCGAACCCAGAAATCCGGTGAGCAGGGTGACAGGAATGGGCGCCGATTTATCCATTTCCTGGATTTTACGGGCCTTGACCGGCCGGCCGCTAATCAGCAAAAGCGAGACGGAAGCCCATGCCCCGCCCGAGAAACTGACCCGCGACCTGGGTCCACAGAAGGAACTGATTTACGCGCAGGGTTGGCATAAGCCGCTCGTCGTGCTGCAAGCCAAGGATCGTGCGAGCAGGCCCAACTTTTCCTGCAGGCGGCCGAAGTCAAAATCCGGCTCTATTTCTTGCGCGCCCGCGGGTGCGCCTGGTCATAGACCTTGGCCAGGTGCTGAAAATCCAGATGCGTGTATATCTGGGTGGTGGAAATACTCGCATGGCCCAGCATTTCCTGCACCGCACGCAAGTCGCCGGAAGACTGTAAGACATGGCTGGCGAAGGAGTGGCGCAGCATGTGAGGGTGGACATGCACGGGCAGGCCGGCTTTGATCGCCCAGCGTTCCAGCCGCAGGCCGACGCTGCGGGTGGACAGCCGTTGGCCGCGGCGGTTGAGAAACAGCGCTGACTCGGCGGGATCAGCCAAGCTCACACGCACAACCAGCCAGGCTTCAAGCGCGTGCAAGGCTTTTTCGCCGACCGGCACAATGCGGGTCTTTGCGCCCTTGCCGGTGACGGTCGCTGCCATGGTGTGCATGTCCACGCCGATGAGATTCAAGCCGGTCAATTCCGCCAGGCGCAGTCCGGATGAGTAGAAAAGCTCGAACATGGCCGCATCGCGCACTTCAAGCACATTGTCGACCGGTCGGTCGAGCAACTGGCTGCACTGGTCCGGACTCAGGACCTGGGGCAGGGCCCTGCGGGCCTTGGGCGGCCGGATATCCAAGCAGGGATTGACCTGCCAGCCCAGGCGGCGGTTGGCAAAGCGGTAGAAACCGCGCCAGCCGGAGAGGACGCGGCCGAGGGATTTGGACGCCAGCCCGTGACCATGCAGGAGGGCGACAAAGCTGCGAATCTGGTGCGGGCTAAGGTCTTTCAGCGCGGTAGTGCCGGCCTGCGCGAGCAACGCGGTCAGGTCATGCCGGTAGGCCGCCAGAGTGAGTTCCGACAGTCGCTTTTCGGTCGCCAGGTAGACCAGGTAGGCATCGACCTCCGGAGACAGCCTCATGTCATGCGGCCGATGGCGGCGCCCAGCAATTGTCCCAGGCGTTCCAGGTAGAGCACGCCCATTTCCGGATAGAAGCGCTTGGGGTCCTCCGAGGCAAGTACCAGCAGGCCGCAGGATCTGCCGCTGCGCAAGGGTATGGCGGCAAATGAGCGCAAATGGGGGGCGAGTTCACCGAACCAGGTCAGCGCGTCTTCGAACCTGAGCGGCCCGCAAGACGGATGCCGGTAGGCATCGACCTGGGCGCGTAGCGCGTCCGAAACCGGTTGCAACGCTGTCAGGTTGTCATTGACGGACAGGCTCCAGATACGAACTGCGCTGTGGGGAACGGCGAAGCCTTCCTGCAAATGGCTTTCCAGAGCGGTCAACAAGGCATGGATATTGGCGGCGCCCGTCAGGCCTACGGTCAAATTGTGCAACTTGTCGGAAATGGCGTCGTTCTCCTCGCCAAGCTGAATCAGATCAGCCAGCCTGCTCTCCAGCAGGCGCACCTTCTCACGCAGCGACAGGATCTGACGCTCGGTAATCGACACCGCGTGGGTTCCGTGTGGATGCGGAATGTGCAGATCGGCGAGCAATTCTGCATGCTGGTTGAAGAAGTCCGGATGCGACCTGAGATAGTCTGCAATGTCTACGCCTTGCACGTTAGGAACCTCTGATTAAGACGCCACGCTGTACCAGGCTCATGACGCGCCTCCTTTCGCAAAGGCTTTGCTGTTCATCTGAGCCACTGCCTTGTCAGCCACCTTGATCCCCTTGGCGGTCAGCTTGACCAGCTTGCGCCGGCGCCACTCAGGGTCCTCATAGGCTTCCACCAGCTTGAGCCCAGGTTCCCTCGGCGAGCCGTTGCCCAGCTTGGTGATGTTCCTGGATACGGCAGCGTTAGAGACCCCCATCAGATCAATTAGATCGTACATGGGCATCTCACCCCGCATGGCAATCTGGCAGAAGCAGGCGATGGTCTGTGCGGGGACTTCATCGTCCAGGTCGCGCCTAAGCGCCTCCACCCCCGCCAGCAGCACAGCCAGCCCCGTAGTCTTGGTCATCAAGATCTTTTCCATGATCTCTTGTTCCCCTTTCATAACTTCGGCTGACAATATTTCGAGCTCTCCGTCAAAAACCCGGGCCGCCGGGCCGCTCATCATGACCGCACTATTGTCGCCGAGCCACTCTATGGTGAGCACTCCACCGCGGGTTTCCACGTCAACCCGGCAGTCCAGCAAGCCGCGCGTGATGCCAGCGACTGCCGCCGCACACGCGCCGGTGCCGCAGGACAAGGTTTCCCCCGCGCCACGCTCGTAAACCCTCAGGCGCACGCGTCCGCGATTGAGTATCTGCATGAAGCCCGCGTTGACCCGGTCAGGAAAGCGCGGGTGGGACTCGATGCGCGGCCCCTGCAGGCCGACCGGCGCCAAGTCCACATTGTCCACGATTTGCACAGCATGGGGATTGCCCATTGAAAGGGCGCTGATCTCTACGCTGGCACCATCAACGTCAAGCATGTAGGTGAGCGCCTGGCGCTCAACCTGAAACGGGATCTCGGCGGGTATAAAGCGCGGCGGGCCCATGTTGACGGTGACTCGGCCATCTGATTCAAGTCGGGGAGTAATCAGGCCCGATTTGGTTTCCACCGTGATTTCATGTTTGGAAGTCATTCCGTGGTCGAGGACGAAGCGGACGAAGCAGCGCGCACCGTTGCCGCATTGTTCGACTTCGCCGCCGTCTGCGTTGAAGATGCGGTAGCGGAAGTCGGCTTCTGCGAGCAATGGTTTTTCTACCAGCAGCAATTGATCGAATCCAATGCCGAAATGCCGGTCGGCTAACAAGCGCACCTGTTCGGTCGTGAGATTGACTGCTTGATTGATTGCATCGAGCACGACGAAATCATTTCCGGCCCCCTGCATTTTGGTGAATTTGACCCTCATGGTTGGAGCGCCACGTATTCCTTCCAGATGCAACGGTCCATGACCGTGAAGATCCCGCGCTCGCGGGCCCGGCAGGCGGCCGCCTCGTTGACGATGCCTTCCTGGATCCAGAGCGCGGGGATGGCCAGTTGCAGAACTTCTTCGACGATCCCGGGCAGAAATTCGGCGGCGCGGAACACGTCCGCCAGATCCACGGGGAACGGAATGTCGCTCAGCCTGGCATAAGCCTTTTCACCCAGCACTTCGTTTACGCCTGGACGCACCGGCACGATGCGAAAGCCGAAGCGCTGCATGGCCAGGGCCACCTTATGGCTCGGCCGACTGGGCTGGGCCGACAGTCCAACCACGGCGATGGTCTTTACCCGGCCGAGCAGGTCTTTGATTGCGGCCGGCTCCGGGTTGTGAAAGTGCTCAGTCAAGCTTCAATTCCATAAAGTAGTCATCCATCACGAATCCCCCGCCGATATCGAACACCCGCGGTTCCGTGATGACAAAACCATACTTGCGGTATGCGCTCAGGGCAAGGGAATTGTGCCGGTTAACCTGCAGGGTCAGCCGGGTTTCCCCCGCTTGTTGCGCCCATTCCCTGGCCTGCTCGAGCAGTGCGGCGCCCAGGCCATGGCGTCGATGGTCCGGGTGAACGTAGAGCTTGTCCAGTTTGCACTGACCGTGCATCAGGATTGTGTGGGCAAAGCCGATGAGCGTCTCGTCCTGTTCGGCCACCCACCAGCCATGATCCGGATTCGCCACTTGACTGCGGATGAGAGCAGGGGAGTAACGCTGGGCCAGCATGTAATCGATCTGCTCTTGGCTGATGATCGCGGGGTAGTGGTGCAACCAGATGGCCCGTGCAAGTCGCGCCAGTCCTTCCGCCTCATCCCCCTTTAACCGGCGGATCAGGGTGGGGCTAGTCATAGAAAGGCGGCTCCCCCTCAGGCCGGGTTTTGAAGCGCCGATGGACCCAGAAATACTGTTCGGGCATTTCGCGCACCCGTTCTTCGATAAAGCGGTTCATGCGCTCGGTGTCCGCTTCCACGTCATCGGTGGGAAAGTTGTCCCACGCCGGATAGAAGCGCATCACGTAGCCTTGCCCGCCGGGAAGCTGGCGGGTGACGCCGGGCACGACCGCGGCCCCGGTGATTTTGGCCAGGCGCGAAAGTGCGGGAACCGTCGCGGCCCGGACACCGAAGAATGGAACAAAAATGGACTCCTTGCGTCCCTGGTCCTGGTCGGGCAGGAAATAGAACCGCAGGCCAGACCGGATGACCTTGATCAGCGGACGGATGCCTTCATGGCGCGACACCAGGACGCCCTGATTGAAGCGGCTGCGCGCATGGCGAAGATAACGATCGATCAACGCATTGCGCTGGCGCACGTAGATCGTGGCGCCGCGCGTGTGCGCACTCAGGCGTACGCCGCCCATGTCGAGGCCGATGAAATGCGGTGCCAACACGATGACCGGATGGCCGCGCAGCTGGTCCACGTACTCTATGCCTTCGAACCGGACGAGCTTTTCCAGCCGCTGTTGCGGAGACCAAAACAGCAGGCCGTGTTCAAGCACGGCGCGGACGGCGGCCATGAAATGCCGGGTCAGGATGGTTCTGCGCTGCGCTTCGCTAAGCTCGGGAAAACAGCGCGCCAGGTTGCGCTCGACAACTCTGCGCCGGGAACGGGCCAGGTGGGCTGTCAGCCGTCCAAGCAGGTTGCCCAACGCAGCCTGAAATCCCAGCGGCAGCCAGTGTATGAGCCACAGCAGGGCAATGCCCATGCGGGTCATGGGCAGGGCGTAGCGGGTGGCGGCGGCGCGTCGCCCGGCTTCTTGTAGCGCTGGTACCCCCACAGATATTGGGCCGGAACGGCGCGCACCACCCGTTCCACTTCCCGATTGAGTTGCGCGGCTGCCGCCTGTTTGTCCGCCGGAAAGGGAGGGATGGCGTCGAAGTGCAGGTGGTAGCCGCGGCCCCAGGGCAGGCGTTCCGCGTAAACCATGAATGGCGCCGCGCCGGTGGATTGGGCCAGCCGGAAGACCAGGGTCGGCGTGTAGGCCCAGCGGCCAAAATAGGGGGCCCAGACGCCCTCTCCCTGGGTGGCGACCTGGTCGGGCAGTATGCCGATGGCTTCGCCTCTCTTCAGCGCCTTGAGCATGGCCTTGATGCCCGTCATGTCGGTGGCAACCAGATGGGCCTGGCCGTGCTCGCGGCCGGCCTTCATGATCTGGTCGAGGACCGGATTGCGCGCCGGCTTGTACATTGCGGTGAGAGGAATGCGGGACGCGACATATTGGTTGATCATCTCGAAACAGCCGATGTGAGGCGACATCAGTATCACGCCCTTGCCGTCCTTGAGCGCCGCATCCAGTTCTTCCCAGCCGGATAGCTCGCGCACGAGTTGGACGGTCTGAGCGTGGGGGCGCGTCCAGATGGGAGCCAGTTCCAGCAGACTCTTGCCCGACTCGGCAATGGCGTGGCGCAGCAAGGGAAGGCAGGCGGGGTTGGGGCACAGGCCGCTTTGCAACAAATTGGCCCGCATGCGAGGGCCGTGGCGGCCAGGCGCCAGATAAATCAGCCATCCCAGAAGGATGCCCGCGCCGTGCAGGACGGGTAGGGGCAGGTAGGACAGCAACCTTAAGAGCAGGGCCATGCGGGTTGACTAAAGAATGGTCCGGTTAGAGAATATCGAAAGCCGCCGTGTTAATTCAGACAACTTGCGGGCGGGTTAAAAATACTGCTAAAGCGTCGCCGCTCCATAACCCCGGTCCGGTCGCGCAGGCAAGCGGGGTAATATTTTGGAGCCATCATGCTAAGAGACTATATCTTCACCTCGGAATCCGTTTCCGAAGGCCATCCAGACAAGATGGCCGACCAGGTTTCCGACGCCGTACTGGACGCGATTCTAACTCAGGACAAGCAGGCCCGCGTGGCGTGCGAATCGCTGCTGACCACCGGACTGGTTGTGATTGCCGGTGAGATCACCACCACCGCCGTGGTTGACTTCAATCAGGTGGCGCGCCAAGCCATCAAGCGCATCGGCTACGACAGTTCGGAACTCGGTTTTGACTACAACACCTGCTCGGTGATGACCTCGATCGGCAAGCAGTCGCCCGATATCGCGGCTGGCGTCAATGAAGGCGAAGGCCTGTTCCTCGATCAGGGCGCAGGCGATCAGGGCCTGATGTTTGGCTATGCCTGCAACGAAACGTCCCAGCTTATGCCCATGCCGATCTACCTGGCGCACCGGCTGACCCAGCGCCAGTCGGAACTGCGCAAGGATGGGCGCCTGTCGTGGTTGCGGCCCGATGCCAAGTCGCAGGTTTCCATCCGCTATGTGGATGGAAAGCCCGAGCATATCGACACCGTGGTGCTTTCCACCCAGCATCATCCGGAAGTTTCCCACGCCCAACTCACCGAAGCAGTGATCGAGGAAATCATCAAGCCCGTGCTGCCCAGGGAGATGCTCAGCGGCGGCGACACCCGCTATCTGGTCAACCCTACCGGCCGCTTCGTGATTGGCGGCCCCATGGGCGATGCCGGCCTGACCGGGCGCAAGATCATTGTCGACACGTATGGCGGGGCGGCGCCACACGGCGGCGGGGCGTTTTCTGGCAAGGATCCGTCCAAGGTCGATCGATCGGCCGCCTACGCAGCCCGCTACGTAGCCAAGAACATGGTTGCTGCAGGCCTGGCGGACAAGTGTCTGGTGCAGGTGTCCTATGCCATTGGTGTGGCCAAGCCCACTTCTCTGATGGTCGAAACCTTCGGCACCGGCAAGGTTCCGGAACACAAGCTGGTTGAACTGATAGACAGGCATTTTGACCTGCGGCCCAAGGGCATCATCCTGATGCTCGATCTGCTTCGGCCCATCTACGCCAAGACGGCCGCTTACGGCCATTTTGGCCGTGATGAACCGGAGTTTACCTGGGAGACGACTGATAAGGCTGCCGCGCTCAAGGCGGATGCAGGAGTCTGATACAATGCACCGCTTGAATTTTGATCGAAGGAAACCACCATGGCCGAACGAAAACGCACCCGCCGCAACACCCTGGAGCGCCGCTGCCTGCCCAAGACCTTCAAACGCATGTTTGTCGGCGCGCCCAAGGGCATTTTCAAGATGCTGGAAGCCCTCAAGCCCAGCAAGGGCGGCAAGTCCGCTGCTTAATTAATTCATACCGGACACCTCCGGGTGTCCTCCCATCAAGCCCCGAGGAGCGTTGCAACTCTTAAGAGCCAGGCTCGGGGCGGCCGCAAGGCTTGGCAACGGCGCTCACGTCACTTTTTGTCTGACAGAAAGGAGGGCGTGATGAACGCCGTACTCAATCCCGTTGCTGATTGCATCGTCGCCGACCTGACCCTGGCTGGTTGGGGGCGCAAGGAAATCGCCATCGCCGAGACCGAGATGCCCGGCCTGATGGCCATCCGCGAAGAATTTGCAGCCAGCCAGCCCCTGCGCGGCGCCCGCATCACCGGCAGCCTGCACATGACCATCCAGACGGCGGTGTTGATCGAAACGTTGCAGGCCCTCGGAGCTCAGGTGCGCTGGGCCTCGTGCAACATCTTCTCCACCCAAGACCATGCCGCCGCCGCCATCGCGGTTTCCGGCACCCCGGTGTTTGCGGTAAAGGGCGAATCGCTGGCCGAATACTGGGACTACACCCACAGGATATTCGAGTGGCCGGACGGGGGCCATTCCAACATGATTCTGGATGACGGCGGCGACGCCACGTTGCTGCTGCATCTGGGTGCCAG
>JBAWGM010000102.1:0-1803 GCA_049592895.1 Thiobacillaceae bacterium
ACGCCAGAGAGATTGAATTCTTCCATGAAGAGGAAATGCAGTTGTTGACGGAACTGGCCGGCGACATCGCGTTCGCAATTGATCACATCGACAAGCAGGAGCGGCTCAACTACCTCGCCTACTATGATGTGCTCACTGGACTTGCCAACCGTACTTTATTTCTCGATCGGGTAACGCAGTATATGCGCAGCGCGGTCAGCGGCGGGCACAAGCTTGCCATAGGCCTGATCGATCTGGAGCGGTTTAAGAGCATTAATGACAGCCTCGGTCGTCCCGCCGGCGACGCACTTTTGAGGCAGGTGGGGGAGTGGTTGACGCACAGCACCGGGGACGCCAATCTGCTGGCCCGAGTGGGTGAGGACCATTTTGCCATGGTGCTGCCGGAAGTAATGCAGGAAGGTGACGTGGCGCGGCCGCTCGAGAAAATGATGGAAGACTTTCTGGGGCATCCGTTCAGCCTGAATGACGCCGTGCTTCGCGTCGCCGCCAAGGTCGGCGTAGCGCTATTCCCGGATGACGGCGTCGATGCCGACGCCTTATTCAGAAACGCCGAGGCCGCACTCAAAAAAGCCAAGGCAACCGGCGAGCGATACCTGTTCTATACGCAGAACATGAACGCAACGGTGGCCGACAAGCTCACCCTGGAAAATCAACTGCGCCAGGCAGTCGATAAAGGAGAATTCGCGCTTTATTACCAGCCCAAGGTGAAACTCGTCAGCGGCAAACTCACCGGCGTTGAGGCGCTGATCCGCTGGAATGATCCGCGCACGGGCCTGGTGCCGCCGGACCGGTTCATCCCGATCCTGGAAGAAACCGGATTGATTCATGGCGTCGGGCGCTGGGCGCTGCGTCAAGCCATCGAAGACTACCGGCGCTGGCGTGTGACGGGTCTGACTGCCGTACGTATCGCGGTGAACGTTTCACCGCTGCAACTGCGCAGCCGCAGCTTCATCGCCGATATCAAGCAAGCCATCGGTGCCGACGAGCAGGCGGCCGGCGGCCTGGAACTGGAGATCACCGAAAACCTAATTATGGAGGACGTCGAGCACAGCATTGCCAGCCTGCAGGCGATCCGTGCGATGGGCATCACCATCGCCATCGACGATTTCGGCACCGGCTTCTCCTCGCTCAGCTACCTGGCGAAGCTGCCGGTGGATAGCCTGAAGATCGACCGCTCGTTCGTGATCGACATGACTGACAGTCCGGAGGGACTGGCGCTGGTGTCCACTATCATCAACCTCGCGCATTCGCTGAAAGTCAGGGTAGTGGCGGAGGGCGTCGAAACCGAGGAGCAGTCGCGCCTGCTTCGCTTGCTGGACTGCGACGAAATGCAAGGCTACTTAGTCAGTAAACCCGTGCCTTGCGATATCTTCGAAACAAATTTTCTGGCCCCGCCGCCCGCCGCGGTGCGTACCGATTTATGACGGCGCATCCTGCCATCTGGCTTCTCAGTCCGGAGCGGGTGAGGACGACGCCTGGTTATGAACAAATCACCTGAGCGTCCGGGCAAGGACTGCGTAGACCGGCCGTTGACCAGAAATCCAGATGTATGGCTGCTGATGAAAACGCCTAACTCACCCTTCCGACCCCTATGCATAGATATCAACTAGGCGTAGTTGTGTCGAGAAGAACGAGCGGGCCCTGCGGCATTACTCATCAGGTGCTGGCGCATTCTTTACATAGTTTCAGCGTCTGAAGAAACGGCATGAGCGAGTCCGCCGCACGGTAGCATCGCATGTTGGTGTCGGGAGATCCCTGCCGGGCGAGAGCTTCTTCTTTACATAGCCAAGTCGGCCCGTGGGT
>JBAWGM010000103.1:0-8526 GCA_049592895.1 Thiobacillaceae bacterium
GTGGTGGAATTTGCCGATGAAATCTGGGTGCTGGACTACAAGACCGGAGAAGCTGAAAGCGCAGCGGCTCTGCTTGACCGTTACCGTGCCCAAGTCGAGGAATATCGCCTGGCGGTCTCTACCTTGATGCCGGGCAAGCCGGTGCGTTCCGGTCTGATTACTGCCGATGGCGAGTTGCTGATGTTGTAGCGTGCATTGAATCCTGGCGCATGGACGATCTGCCGACACAGTCTATGCTGCAAGTTTTCAACTGGAGACGGAGACAACATGCGCGTCATTATTCTGTTTACGTACCTTAAGGTCAGGCGACATTGACACCGCCTGAGCGACCCTTTTCCGATTCCTGCGAGCGCAACAAGGAACCCATACTTGAGGTTCTGCGCGAGACCTTTGACCAGCCGGGCGAGGTGCTGGAGATCGGCAGCGGGACCGGACAACATGCGGTCTATTTCGCCGCCGCCCTGCCTTACCTTCAGTGGCAACCCAGCGATCTGCCCGCCAGCCATAGCGGGATACTTGCCTGGCTGGAACACGCGCGCTTGCCCAACCTGCTGCCGCCGCTGGAACTGGACGTGAGCGGAGACTGGCCCGGAAGGACTTTCGACTATGTATTTTCCGCCAACACCCTGCACATTATGGGTTGGCCGGAAGTCGTTCTGTTTTTTGCCGGGACAAGGGAAATGCTCAGGTCGGGCGGTCGCCTGGTGGTCTATGGCCCGTTCAATTATGGCGGCGAGTACACTTCAGAATCCAATGCCCGATTCGATGAATGGCTTAAAAGCCGGGATTCTCGCTCCGGCATCCGCCATTTCGAGGAAGTCGATGCACTTGCTCAGTGCGCCGGATTGCATCTGTTGATGGACCGTGCCATGCCCGCGAATAACCGCATCTTGGTTTGGGAAATGCGCCGGGGACGTCTATAACAAGACCATGCGCATTCACGATCTTATCAAGCGCTGGCAGCATCACGAAGCCAGCTATCCAGGCAGCCTGCCGCAAGCGTTGCGCCTCCCATTACGAGACATGGCCCGGGTCCAGGCCTTGCAAGTGATGTACCCGAACTGCACCGAAGAGGAAATCCTCGCCGATCTGGTGCACGCCGCGCTTGACGAGTTGGAGACGGCCATGCCTTATGTGCCGGGGGCGCGGGTGATTGCCGAGGATGACCAGGGCGACCCGATCTATGAAGACCTGGGACCCACTCCGCGTTTTTTCAGCCTCAGCCACGAGTTTCTCCGCAAGCTGGCCCTGCCCGGCGGCAAACCCCGCAGCAGCAAATAGCCCGTCGGCAATCTTTACAGTTCTCCGGCCACTAACCGGCCACCAGCTTGAAGCGCCCTGTAGAACGGCCGTTTAAGAAACTAGCACGGTTCATGCTTTAGACCCTTGCATACAGGCACACGCACTGTGGAGGGACATCATGTACTTGGGGCCGTTTATCATCTTTGCCGGGTTTGCCAGCCTGTTTTTTGTGCCGGGTTTTCTCGACATCCCTCTCGCGTACCTGACCTTCCGCCAGGTGATTTCCGAAGGCTTGTCTGCCCTGTTCGCGCTGATCGCGCTCGCCGCTCTGGCTCGTTCCATTGAGTTCGATCCCGTTTGGCCCTGGCGGCCTGAATTCCGCCGCGTAATGGCTTGGGTATGGGATGCCAAACGCTCGTAAAATGGCGGCTTTCGAATATCGAGGGCCGCGATGCCCGTCAACCTTTCCTCGCCCGTTCTCGCGTCACTCCATCCCGTTGCCGGCCTTCGTCTTGGCATTGCCTCCGCCGGTATCAAGAAGCCGGGCCGCCGCGATCTGACCCTGATCGAGCTTGCTCCCGGATCGAATGTGGCCGGCGTATTCACGCAAAACCGTTTTTGCGCCGCGCCTGTCACGCTTTGCCGTGAGCGGTTGGCAGGGGGAAGCGCGATCCGTGCATTGCTCATCAACACTGGCAACGCCAATGCCGGCACCGGTGCAGAAGGACTCGCACTTGCCCGCCGGAGCTGCGACGCTGTCGCGGAGATCATGGGGTTAAGTGCGGAAAGCGTGCTGCCGTTTTCCACCGGGGTCATTCTGGAGCCGCTGCCAATAGACAAGATCATTGCCGCGCTGCCGGACGCGAAGGCCGACCTTGCGCCTGATCACTGGAGCGAAGCCTCCCACGCGATCATGACCACCGACATCGTTGCCAAGGCGGCCTCGGCGCAAATCAAGATGGGCGGCAAGAACATCACCGTCACCGGCATGGCCAAGGGTTCCGGCATGATCCATCCCAACATGGCCACCATGCTGGGCTATGTGGCCACTGATGCGCGAGTGTCGCGCGCGTGTCTGAACCAACTGGCGAAGGAGGTGGCGGATATCTCGTTCAACTGCGTGACGGTGGATGGCGACACCTCCACCAACGACTCCTTCATCCTCATTGCCACAGGTCAGGCCGCTCATGTGGAAATCACTGAACCGGGCTCGGCCGATTATGCTGCACTGAAGGCTGCACTGAGCAAGGTCGCGGTCACGCTCGCCCAGGCCATGGCCCGCGATGGCGAAGGGGCCACCAAATTCATCACGGTACAAGTGGACGCCGGCCGTGACCGAGCCGAGTGCAAGCAGATTGCCTATGCCATCGCCAGATCGCCGCTGGTGAAAACCGCCTTCTTCGCTTCCGATCCCAACCTGGGACGCATCCTGGCGGCCATCGGCTACGCGGGCGTGGCGGACCTGAATGTGGACCGGCTCCAGGTCTATCTGGGGGATGTGCTGGTGGCTGAAAAGGGCGGCCGCGCCGCGAGCTACACCGAGGCGGCCGGCGTCGCGGTAATGAGCGAAAGTGAAATCACGATCAGGGTGGTCCTCAACCGGGGAATGGCCAGCGCCACCGTATGGACCTGCGATCTGTCCTACGATTACGTCAGGATCAACGCCGAATACCGCACCTGAGTGCGGATATCTTTCCCCTCGCCGTGAAGTTTGATATATCGCCAATCTGCAGGAACAGCTGGCGTAAATCGGCCGGATAGCTTGTGGCCCTTGCCAGCCAACCATAACGGCTGTCAGCGACTCTGCCTCCGCTACTTGCCGGCCTGACCGGCATACCCTGTCGTGGGGCCTGTACGCAGTGCAGGTAACAACTCCAAGGCGCCTGGCTGAATCGGACAAACCCTGCGCGCCGGACTTCTGACAAAGTTGAGGCGTCCGGTAAAATCTGCTCATGATTCCGACCAGTCTGGACACCCTGCTCGCACGTGCCGAAAGTCTGCTCGCCCGGCTTGAAGCGTATTTGCCCAGCCTGCCCCCGGTACTGAACTGGAAACAGGTCCGGGCCGCGCGCTGGCTGGCCGAATCGCGACAACTGCGCCCCATCCTTCGCCCGCATCGGATCGAACCCAGACACCTGCTCGGCATTGACGAACAGAAACAACGGGTGGATGCCAACACTCGCCAGTTCGTGCAGGGCAAGCCAGCCAACAATGTGCTGCTGACCGGCAGCCGCGGGACGGGCAAATCCTCGTTGGTAAAAGCCATGATGACCAAGTACGCCGGCAAGGGGCTGCGTTTGATTGAAGTGGACAAGGCCGGCTTGAGCCATCTGCCCGAATTATGCGACAGGGTGGCCGATGAACCTTATCGCTTCGTTCTGTTTTGCGACGATCTGTCTTTTGCCGCAGACGAACCGGGCTACCCTGCGCTGAAAGCGGCGCTGGATGGGTCTCTGGCTGGCCCACTGGACAATGTGCTGATCTACGCCACCTCCAATCGACGCCACCTGATGCCCGAATACCTGACAGAAAATGAAGAGGCCCGACACGTCGGGGGAGAAGTCCATCCTGGCGAAGCCACCGAAGAGAAGATTTCCCTGTCGGAACGCTTCGGCCTGTGGGTGAGCTTTTACCCCATGGATCAAGAAGCCTATCTGGCCATTGCTCACCATTGGGCAGTAACCCTGTCCGCCAACAGTATCAAGGCGCGCGATTTCGAAACCGAGGCTCTGCGCTGGGCGCTTGCGCGCGGCGCGCGCTCCGGTCGGGTAGCATGGCAGTTCGCGCGCGACTGGGTGGGGCGACAGGCTTAGTCAGTATGTGTGAACCTGCATATAGCGAGCCGCGCAGCAGTGGGATCCACTACGAGCGGCTTGCGACAAAGGTGCTTGCTCGCGTCTGATTGCTTGTGGCGTAATGATCTGGGTGACCTGTCTCGAAGTGGGCACCCTATCGTATCCATGGTATCTTCTCGGCGTATTGGAGATGCCGTCATCTGTTTATGCGTTACACTTAATTTCTGATGACTGATGTATCGACAGCCACAGGTGCCTTCAGAAAACGTTTTGGTTGCCACTCGGCAGCAGTTTTGGAGGCACGCGCCGTGTCCAAGTTAGACATTTGCGATCTCGGATAAAAGGGCGATAAGAAATAAATGAATAACACGTCACGCACTACTCGTTTCCAGCTTGCACGTTCCCTTCCAGACCAGGGATACACTTTCAGGCGCGCGCGGCCGCTATGAACGCCCTGCCGCTTTCGCAGGCCCAGATACACGAAGCCATGGGCCGCCTCGCCTACTTCAAGGGTTGGCAGTCGGACCAGTTGCACCGTCTGGCTGACTTTGGAAGGCTGCTGGATCTGCCCAAGAACACTCCGCTGGTTCGTAAAGGCGAGCCGATAGAGTCCCTATTTGTAGTGATCAGCGGCCAGGTGCGGATGTACATCCCCCTTCCCAACGAGGTCGAACGCGTCATCTCCCTGGTGGGTCAAGGTGAGGGGTTTGGCGAGGCCAGCCTGGTTCTTGGGGAGACCTGCCCGTTTGACGCCCTGACCACGCGCAACAGCCACGTCTTGGCAATCAGTGCCCAAGCCTATCAGAAGGAACTGCAACAGGATCCCGTCCTTGTACAGCGCACCTTGGCGCTGGTGTCCCGGCGCTTCATCGACACCCTCCGGGATATGGAAATCTGCTCCCAGCGTTCCAGTTTGCAGCGGGTTGCCTGTTTTCTCTTGCAGCACAAACCGACACCGGACTCGCTTGTGTTTGAGATTCAGCTTCCCGCCCGCAAACGGGATATCGCTGCCAAGCTGGGCTTAACGCAGGAGACCTTTTCCCGTGTCTTGTCCTTCCTGGGACAACAGGGCGTAATCCAGGTGCATGGCGGCCAGATTTCGGTTGAGGACGGGCACCGGCTCTCCCTGCTGAATCCGATCGTTTGCCCTAAAGGAGTTGAAGCGGTTCAGGCGACTTGAAAAATGACGCTCATCAATACGGGTTTATTTTCTTGGAGACTTAAACTATCCTGACCTCTATCATTCGATAAATTGATCGAGGGGCTAATTCCTTAGCTTCGCGTTACCGGTGCTTTCCTGTCATCGCGGGATGGCGCAAGTCAATAACAATTTCAAGTGGAGGAAACATGTTGTTAAAACAGCGCTACATCAGATTGGTGCCCGTTCTGCTGGCACTGGCCCTACCTGCCGCCCACGCATCCGACCCGATTGAGGCCCTGGCTCTCACCTGTAACAACTGCCATGGCGATGGCTCCAGCGCTGGTGGATCAATGCCCTCCATCGGCGGCCAACCCGAAGCCTACCTGAAGAACATCCTGTTGCAATGGAAGAGCGGCGAACGCTATTCGGCCACCATGGGCCGGCTCATCAAGGGTTACAGCGATGAACAACTGGCGGCCCTGGCGCATTATTTTTCCCAGCAGCGCTGGACCCCGGTCGCGCAAAAGCTTGATCCCGATCTGGTCAAGAAAGGCAAAGCCAAGGCCACGGCCTTATGTGCCGGTTGCCATGGCGCCACAGGCGGCGAGCCCATGGACGATGAAACGCCCAAGCTCAACGGGCAAACTGCCCAGTACATGGAAATGGAACTGATGAAATACCGCGACGAATCCGTCGCCATGCCCAGCAAGATCATGCGCAAGGTGTCAATGAAGCTGAAAGAAGAGGACCTCGCTGCGATTGCCGACTACTTCGCCAGCCAGACCAAATAAGGGGGACAACATGAGCCAGATCAATCGTCGCGAATTTATCAAGCTGATTGCGGCAGCCAGTTCGACTGCCGTGCTGAGCATTCCCCAAAACGCCTGGGCGGGAAAACAAAAAGCCAAGGTTGTCGTGATCGGCGGAGGCTACGGCGGGGCTACCGCCGCCAAGTACCTCAGGTTGCTGGACCCGGCTATCGAAGTAACCCTGATCGAGCCCGACGCAATTTACACCTCCTGCCCCTTGTCGGATGAGGTCGTTTCGGGCTTGCGCGACATAAAGTCGCTGGAAAGGGATTACAACGGTCTCAAGAAGCACGGCGTGAAAGTCGTGCATGACTGGGTCACCCACGTGGACCCTGGTAAGAAGGTCGTCACCACCAAACACGGCAAGAAGCTTTCTTATGATGCCTTGGTGATGTCGCCCGGAATCGAATTCAATTACGGCGCGGTAGAGGGTTATTCCGAGGCGGTGTCCCTGGAAATTCCCCATGCCTACAAGGCCGGCCCCCAGACCCTGCTGTTGAAGAAACAACTCGATTCCATGCCGGACGGCGGCACGTTCATTATTGCCACGCCGCCCAAGCCGTTCCGCTGTCCGCCCGGCCCCTATGAGCGGGCGGGGCAGGTGGCCTACTACTGCAAGACCCACGGCAAGACCAAGGCCAAGATCCTGATTCTGGATTCCAACGATTCATTCTCCAAGAAAGGCCTGTTCGAGAAGGGCTACAAAGAGCTTTATGGCTACGGCCCCGACGGCATGATCGAGTGGATTCCTGCCAAGGATGACGGCAAGGTCATTAAGATCGACCCCAAGACCAGGACTGCCTACACCACCTTCGCCGATCACAAGGCCGATGTGCTGAACGTGATACCGGCTCACACGGCGGGCGCAATTGCCAAGAGCACCGGATTGACCAACGCCGGCGGCTGGTGCGAAGTCGTACCCATGACCATGGAGTCTGCTGTTGCGAAGGATATCTACACCATCGGTGATGCCTGCATTGCCGGCGAACTGCCGGTGTACGACATGCCGAAGTCAGCCCACATGGCCATGACCCAGGCAAAAGTGGCGGCGGCCGCGATTGTGGCCAAGATCAATGGCATGCCTCCGCCTGTCCCCTATTACGTCAACACCTGTTACAGCGCGGTGGCTCCCGATTTTGGCTTCTCGGTGGTGCATATCTTCAAGGTCGAGGACAACAAGTTCGTCTACGTGAAAACCGCCGGCGGCACCTCCCCGCTGGATGCACCCGCCACGGCTGACAAGCCGGCAGTGGTGGTGCCCCGCATCCAGTACAAGCTGGAAGCCGAGTATTCTGACGGCTGGGTGCGCAACGTTTTAGGCGACGCTTTCAATTGAAGCGTCATTCCACCGCCCGTCACGACTCCTCCGGTGATGGGCGGCTTTTCTCTTTCTCCCTGTACGGCCTGAATCGCGAGTGACTAGCGGCAGATGAATACCCTCCTGGACACGGTGCATCGCTCGCTTGATGCCATGCTCGCCATCGATGGCAGGCAGCGGGTGGCTATCTGGAACCAGGCCTGCGAGAACCTCACCGGTATTTCGGCCGTTCAAGCTATCGGCAACCCCTGCCATGAAATCCTGAGAGGCCATGAACCAAGTGGGCGCGCATTCTGCGGCGCGAACTGCCCTTTGAGTCAACTGGCAAGAGGCGGGCCTCCTCCAACGACATTTTCCATGCGCATCTCAGCCAAGGGCGGGGGGAGAATCCAGGTCAATGTAGACACGATGCTGATGCCCTCGCCCGACCAACAGGAATGGATGGTCGTCCACGTCATGCGCCGCGGTCATTGCAAATCATCGGCAGCATTTCTTGATCGCGCTGACGCCGTCAATGACATTGGCAACGAACAACGTCAGAAGGAAATGGATGAACACGCGTCCCGAGGCCTCTGCCTGCTATCCGAACGGGAGCGGCAGATCCTGCGCCTTCTGACTCACGGGCAGAGCACGGACGCGATTTCCGGACACCTGCACATCAGCATGACAACCGTGCGCAACCACATCCAGAGACTGATGGCAAAGATGAATGTCCACAGCAGGATTGAGGCGGTGACCTGCGCACAGCGGCACAATCTGGTGTAGAGGCCTTCACAAGCATGGCTAACCGACAAATATCTCAAGTCTGCAGTCATCGCTTGCACCAAAGGTGTCTCTCGCCCGAGGCCAGAGGATGTTGACTGTAAGCAACAAAGTTCCCATCTTGGTACACACCTTCTGCTAATTGATGCAGATGCATCATTAACAAGGGTCGATTTGTAGTTGATGATTCGGCGACGGGACAGGAATCTCTGTCTTATCGGTATTTCAAACCCAGTCGTATAGAGGAGATAGCAAAAATGGCGTTCATCAAGCATTTATCAATCATGCGATTGGGGGCAGTCGCCCTCATGGCTGCGGCTCTCACTGCTTGCGGTGGTGGCGGCGGTGGTGGCGGTGGTGGCGGTAATAATAACGGGGGCGGAGGAACTTCTGCATTCGACACGACCGCTCAAGTCAATGGTGGCAACATCACGGGCGTCACAGTCAACAGCCCGCCTG
>JBAWGM010000104.1:0-8884 GCA_049592895.1 Thiobacillaceae bacterium
GCTACAGCCATCGGAGCCGCATACCATTTATTCGCGTCATGCGCTGCGCAAGCGCAGTCCGCTTAACGCGCTCAGGGACATCTACGACAAGGCGCGCGCACGGGTGGTGCATCTGACGGTGACGCGATGAAATGGCCGCACGGGTAATCTACCAAGGATGATCGCCAATAGAGATCACGTGCATTGAGAGGGTCGCCGCTGCCTGATATGCCGTTGCCCCGAATTGGACGACCGGAGCTTTGGGCCGCGATTCTGAGCGGCCCTTCCCGGCCGGCCTTGGCCGATTAGTCGAGAGGCGGGCCGCCGATCAATAGGGCCGTTTGACCGAAACGGCGCGATCGGGCGGGGATCTATTTACCGCTTCTTTCGGTAATACCCCACCAGTTCGCACTGGGCAAGGATATGTCCCCGCATTGCGCTCTCCAGGGTGGCCTTGGTCTCCGGGTTCAAAACCGGCAGGACGGTGTCGAGCGCATACAGCTTGTGAAAGTATCGATGCCGGCCGATAGGAGGGCAGGGGCCCCTGTACCCTTCCCGATTCCAGTCGTTGAGGCCTTCGCGCGCGCCTGCCGGCAGTTCCGGGGTGCGGGACTTGCCCTCCTCCAACCTCGTGGCACTGGGCGGGACGTTGTACAGCACCCAATGCACCCAGGTCATCCTGGGCGCCGCAGGATCGGGGGCATCGGGATCGTCGACAATCAGTGCCAGGCTTTTCGTCCCGGCCGGCACGCCTGACCATGCCAGTGGCGGAGACTGGTCATCCCCTTCGCAGGTGTACTTGCTCGGAATGTCCGCATAGGGGGCAAATGCGTTTGAGTTCAGTTCCATGGTCCTGCTTCCCTCCGCGACATAAGCGGCCCCGCTCACCAAGGCAAGCGCGACGCTCAAGCCGATCAAACCGCGTGTGGCATCCCGCATAAAAATACATCCATCAAGTTGGAAATATAGACACCCAAATCGGTCTCTGCCAGAAAGCCCCGGCCTCTCAGAAACCGGGCTCGGACCGCGATTGCATCGTTGCTTGAATGCAAGCCGAAGCGATGCTCGGGCTCGAATTACTGGCAGTACATTGGACCGCGATGAATCAATTTGCGATTCTCTACGCCAATCGCTTTGCTGTTGCACAGGGATATAGACTGAACACCCACTTTGACAGCGCACCCTTCGCCCCAAGCTCGGGTGACACGAGTTCCGCGGAAAAGTTCAACCCGCCTCACACAATATTTCTGACACGTCCCCTCAATCTCGCCTTCACGAAGTCGGCGAGCTCGGGGCTTTTCTCACATCACCAGGGTTGCCAACTCTCACATTGATTTTTCGTGAGCTCGCAGCTATACAAGCATACGGGGGGTACGCCAACGGGTTCTCAGACGGGGTACCTCCATGCGAATCTCAATCAACTGAAGCAGAAAAGGGGTCTCCAATGAATGTCTCTTTCATGAAGTTCGTCAGCCACGTCCTGGTCTTGTGCATGATGGCACTGCCGTTGCAGACAGCTCAGGCTGCGATGGTGGGAACCGACCAAATGGTGGCATCGGCTCAAGCGCAGCAAGACCGCGACAAGATACGCACCTTTATGGCGCGCGCCGACGTTCAGCAACAACTCCAGGCGATGGGAGTAAGCGCGGGCAATGCACAGGAAAGAGTCGCCGCGATGACCGACGAAGAGGTGAAAACGGTCGCCGGCAAGATTGATTCCTTGCCTGCGGGCGCCATGAGCGGATGGGGCATCGCCGCAATCGTCATCGTCATTGGACTGGTGGTCTGGTGGGTCTGGAAATAAAGTATTGACGATCGGGTGAAAACACCGTCATTGGCCTGCTTTGCGGCAGGCCTTTTTCTTGTCGTTTCCTCGCTGCTTTCCGGATGCGCCAGCATGGCGCCGCAAAGCTACGCGCTCAAGACGCACTCCCCGCCCGACCTGCCGCCACGCGCGGAGCTTGTCGACGTGCCATTCTTTCCGCAGAAGGACTACCAGTGCGGTCCGGCTGCCCTGGCCACTGTGCTCAATGCCGAGGGAGTCAGTATCGCCCCCGACGCGCTAGTGGATCAGGTCTATCTTCCCGGGCGCAAAGGCAGCCTGCAAATCGAAATGCTCGCTGCAACCCGGCGACAGGGAATGCTGGCTTACGAGCCGGCTCCGGAGCTGGCCGACCTGCTGGCCGAGGTGGCAGCGGGCAATCCGGTTGTGGTGCTGGAGAATTTTGGCGTGCCTATCTATCCCCTGTGGCATTACGCCGTCGTGGTGGGTTATGACCTCGACGAAGGCAGGCTCATTCTGCGCTCCGGGCTGAGGCGCCGCGAGACCATGCCGCTCATGCTTTTCGAGCGCCTGTGGTCGCACAGTGACTACTGGGCCATGCTGGCACTACCGCCTTCGCGGCTGCCAGCCAAAGCGACCCAGTCTCGTTACCTCTCCGCCGCCCTGGCGTTGGAAAAAAGCGGGCAGCTTCAATCTGCAAGGCGCGCCTATGCCACCTTGCTGACGCGCTGGCCACAAAACCTGGCTGCCAGGATGGGCCTGGGCAACACCAACTACGCATTGGGAGAAATGGGCGAAGCCGAACGGGCCTTTCGTGCGGCCACCCTGGAACATGATCAGTCCGCACCTGCCTTTAATAACCTTGCGCAGACGCTGGCCGATCAGGGGAGATACGTAGAGGCACTGGACGCCGCCAGGCAGGCGGTGAGGCTCGGTGGCGACACACTTGCAACGTCTCGGGCGACGCTCGACGAAATCGAACGGAAAGCGGGCGCCAACGGCGCTCCCACACAGCATATACGCCTGCGCCCGAACGACTGATTTAATTTCCTATACGGCTTTTTGCGGGTTCCGACCATGACCACAGCAGTGCTCGCCGCAAAGACCTCGGCTGAGGAGCCCTTCTATGCCCTTCGGGGCGCCGACAAGACCACGCTCGATAGCCTGTCGGCAAACTCTCCCCCGGACCCAGTGCGACGTGCCACCACAGTGCTATTCCGGCGGCTGCAACGCCGTGCTTTGATCCAGCATGTGAATGTTCGAGCCGGCTCTTAACGTCATTGGCACGTCCCACATGTTATTACGCCCATCGGCTCCGCCAATTGCCAACACGTAGTAGCGCCCGGGCTGAATACCCGGAAACTCGATCTGCCCCTTTTCATTTGCACGACCTTTGGCTACCGGGTTGGCAAAAATCGCCTGAAATCCGCGCTGGCATGCCTGTACATCATGTGCGCCACAGGCTTTGGTCCAGGCGGCGCGAGGTTTGGGGCCGGCAAAGCCGACGGTTGCAAGTGCGTCATCAATGCTCCTGGTTTCGAGCATCACGACGGTGCCACTCGCCGGAGTGAACGGGGCGGACGTCCCGGCAGCCGGTGGCCGCACGTGGAACAGCAGGTTGAGCGTCGCCAATCCAGTATCGCCGGAAGCGGTCGGTGCTCGCGCCGGATGCTCACTGAGGCTCACGCGCTGGAGAATGCAACCGAGTCGGCGGGCTTCCGCTTTATCACCGTGTATGTCGAATTCAAGCAGCGTGGTCCTCTTGGGGTCGGTTGGCACCATGACAACGCCGGAACTGTCAGCGTGATATTCATAGTGTGCGATGACATGCACGGCACCGCCATCATCAATCGAAACGTAATCCGCGGGTCGAAATTCCACCACCCCGCCATCGGCAAACAGGTGCTTGCACGTTGCGCCATATATATCGTTTGCCATGTTCTGCGCCATGGTGGTGTATTGCGACCCCAGCAAACCCGCAAAGGCGTTCACCTGTGCGGTTCCAACCGTTGCCGTATTGTCGGTGCCAATCAGGCGCCAGCGGCCAAGCAGCGGGTTCTTGTTTGGCGGCAACCGTGGCGCGGCACGCCAGCTGGCTGCTAGGTCTGCGCCTCCGCTGCCGTACGAACCCGTCGCTGTTGCAGGGGGCTGACCCGGCTGTGGTTGTTGAGCCTCCTGCTGCTGATGCTGCTGCTGGTACTCGTAGTCATTGGAATAAGGGCGCAGTTGTTGCGGGTTAAGGCGCTGCTGCTCGTCCTCATTAAAATCTGCGAGCAGCATGGGCCCATCCGCTAACTGCCTCCCCGCCGCTGATTGCGCGCAGGCACCCTTTGATATGCCAACCAGGACCGTGAGCAGCATCGTGGCTGCGAGGAAGGCCGAACGAGCCGGCCTGTCACATATACCCTCCGCATCCACATCCGATGCCGCGAACACGGCCATCGCGAACTCGCTTAGGCGAATCTTGATTCGGGAAGGCGAAGACATGCTCATGACTTTCTCCCTGAAAACGACGCAAAAGAGTCTACGCGGATTCGGAGCATAGACAAGTGTGGCAACTGGCCGCTGCATTGCGGCATTCCCGCCGAGCGTAATGTCCGGCAGAAGAAGGGTCGCGGGACAGGAAAGCGATCGCCCGAGCTGATTACTGCACCCCTGGCAGGCGATGGCTCCCTACCAGCCTTTGCTGCATCATGCAGCGAACGTCAGCCAAGCTCGATGATTGGCCGTTCTTGGTGGTGCGGCTTGGCGTCGCCGGATTGGCCTGAACGAAGGTTCGTGCCTTGGTAAAATGGCTCATTAAGGCGGTCAGGCTGGGCGTCTGGTCAGAGCGCCCCAATTCATGTGTGTCTAGAGCCCGAGGTGATCAATGGCCTGCAACCCTGATGTCCTTAAACAAGTTCAACTATTCGCCTTGCTCGATGACGAAGAACTGGCCGTTCTTGCGAGCCAGGTTGAACTGCGCAATTTTGCGCCACGCCAGCGAATCTACAAGATCGGTGACCCAAGCGAGCGCGCCTTTATCATGGTTTCCGGCTCCGTCCGGGTATCGACCATCGACGAAGACAATCAGGTCGTGCTGCTGGATATGCCAACCCATGGCGAAGTATTCGGCTTCGCGTCAATGCTGGCAAAGACTCCGCATCAGACCGAAGCCACCGCCATCGAGGAAACGGAATGCATTGAGGTGGATCTCCACGACATTACTGTCCTGCTGAGGAAGAAACCTGACGCCGGTCTGGATCTGCTGACCGTCATGGGCAAACAGTTTCATGGCGCGGAACGGCTTGTTCGACTCCGCGCCGCGCGCAACCCCAACGATGTGATCGAGGAGGCAGAAACCCTCGGCGAACGGGTTGCCGACGTGGTGGCGTCCTTCGGCGGTTCCTGGACGTTCATTATTGCGTTTGCCGTGGTGCTCATCGTGTACTCGAGCATCAACGTCGAACTCGGGCACAAGGCGTGGGACCCTTATCCTTTCATCCTGCTTAATCTCTTTCTTTCGATGCTGGCCGCGATACAAGCGCCCATCATCATGATGAGTCAGAACCGCCAGGACAAGAAGGATAGGCTGCGCAGCGAGCTTGATTTCGACGTCAATCGCCGGGCGCATGCCGAAATCCAGGGCCTCGCCCACAGGATCAACCTGCTGCACGACAAGATCGAAGATGTGGGTGAAATCCTGCGCAAGCCGAAGGATAACTCGACGACACTGAGCGACTGACTTGGCCGAGTGACGGACCTCGTGGTCAATTGCGGTAGCGCCTGCTCCATGCCCGATTGCAGTCGGTCAGAATCCAGTGGCTCGCAGGTTTGCTCGGGATCGATCCCGATCAGTCAATTCTGCCGGTCCATGTCTTCCTGGTCACCGCGGATTTATCGAATAGATCAGCCTTCCTCCAAGGCTTCTAATCTGGGTTCAGACGGGAGTAAGCTGGCGAAACTACCCCCAAAGCGCACAGGACTCGAACATGCTGATCGGCATTCCCAAGGAAATCAAGAACCACGAGTACCGGGTTGCAGTCACGCCGGCAGGCGTCCGGCAACTGGTCAATGCCGGCCACAGGGTGCGGGTCCAATCCGGCGCCGCTTCCCGCATCGGCTATCAGGACGCGGACTATGCGGCCGCGCGGGCGGAGATTGTGCCGGCTGCGCGGACAGTTTACGCGGCTGAGCTGATCGTCAAAGTCAAGGAGCCACAGGCTGAGGAAGTGGCGCTGTTGCATGAAGGCCAGATCGTTTTCAGCTATCTGCACCTGGCGGCGGAACCGGAGTTGACCCGCGCTCTGCTGGACCGGAAAGTCACCGGCATCGCATTTGAAACCGTGACCGACACCACCGGCGGCCTGCCGCTGCTGGTGCCGATGTCGGCCCTGGCCGGGCGGATCGCCGTGCAGGCCGGGGCCCAGGCACTGACCATGGCGGGCGGCGGACGCGGCGTATTATTGCCGGGCGTTCCCGGGGTCGCGCACGGACGGGTGGTGATCATTGGCGGCGGCACGGTGGGCATGAACGCCGCCCAGGTCGCCTCGGGCATGGGGGCCGAGGTGATCGTACTGGATCGCAGCCCGCACAAGCTTGCCTATTTTGACCAGGTGTTCCGCGGCCGCATCAAGACCATTCTCTCCACGCCGGAATCCGTGACCAAGTGGTCCGCCTGCGCTGATCTGCTGATTGGCGCGGTGCTCATACCGGGCGCGCTGGCACCCCGGCTGCTGACCCGCAAACACATTTCCTCGATGGCGGAAGGGTCAGCTTTTGTCGATGTTTCCATCGACCAGGGCGGCATTGCCGAAACCTCGCGCCCCACCACCCATACCGCCCCCACTTACGTTGAGGAAGGGGTGGTGCATTATTGCGTCACCAACATGCCTGCGGCCTGCTCGCGCACCGCCACCCAGGCCCTGGCACCCTTGGTGCTGCCCTATGCCCTGGCCCTGGCCGACAAGGGGCTGAACGCCATGGCGGACGACCTTCAGTTGCGCGCGGGCCTCAACCTGCACCGCGGACATCTGACCCACCCCGTCGTTGCAGCCGCCCTGGGCCTGCCTGCGATCGGAGCGATCGATAAGCTCAAGCCCTCCTGAGCGCGTGGTTGAGGGTAGTGCGATCTAGGCGGATAATTACACGTCTTCATAACGTTCTGTCCAGCCTTGGAATACCTGTTGATCATGCTGGGCACGGTGTTCGTCAACAACATCGTCCTGGCCAAAATTCTGGGCCTGTGTCCCTTCATGGGGGTTTCGAAAAAACTCGAGACCGCGATATCCATGGGCCTCGCCACCACGTTTGTGCTGACCCTGGCATCCGGCGCCAGTTACCTGATCAGCGAATACGTGCTCGGCACCCAACTGTTCTACCTGCGCACCTTGTCCTTCATCGTGGTCATCGCCGGCATCGTGCAGTTCACCGAGATGATCATCCATAAGACCAGCCCCATGCTGTATCAGGTCCTGGGCATTTACCTGCCCCTGATCACCACCAACTGCGCGGTGCTGGGCATCCCCCTGCTCAACGTGCAGGCGCGCCACAACTTTGTCGAGTCCCTGTTTTTCGGCATGGGCGGCGCCTTGGGTTTTACCCTCGCGCTTATCCTGTTTGCGGGCATCCGGGAAAAACTGGAAGGTGCTGATGTGCCCAAGCCCTTTCAGGGAGTCAGCATCGCGATGGTCACCGCCGGGCTGATGAGCCTGGCATTTATGGGTTTTGCCGGGCTGATCAATCTCAGATAATGCTTGAAGCAATCCTGGTCATGGCCGGCATCGGCATCATCCTGGGCGCCGTCCTGGGGTTTGCCGCCATCCGCTTCAAGGTCGAGGGCGACCCGCTGGTGGAAAAGATCGACGCGATCCTGCCCCAGACCCAGTGCGGGCAGTGCGGATTTCCAGGCTGCAGGCCCTATGCCACGGCAATCGCCAAGAGTGAGGCCGATATCAATCAATGTCCGCCCGGCGGGGAGGACGGCATCCGCAAACTGTCGGAATTGCTTGGGGTGGAATTCAAGCCGCTCAACGCCGAGCATGGCCAGCCCAAGCCGAAGAGCGTGGCGCACATCGACGAGAATCTGTGCATCGGCTGCACGCTGTGCCTGCAAGCCTGTCCGGTGGATGCCATCGTCGGCGCGGCCAAACATATGCACACCGTCGTCGCCAGCGAGTGTACCGGCTGTGAGCTGTGCTTGAGCCCCTGCCCGGTCGACTGCATCGCCATGGTGCCGATCGCGGAAGAGCTGAGCAGTTGGAAGTGGAAGTATCCGCAGATCCGCATCAGGTCCGCCGCATGAGGGAGCTATACCAGTTTAACGGCGGCGTACATCCGCCGGAACACAAGGACGATTCCTCGGCCAAGCCGATTCATCCGCCCTTCGTTCCGCACAAGCTCATCGTGCCGGTGCGCCAGCACATCGGCCAGCCCGCCAAGCCCATCGTGGCAGTAGGCGAGCGGGTGCTCAAGGGCCAGATGATCGGCAAGGCGGATGGTTATGTCTCCACCGCCGTCCACGCTCCCAGTTCGGGGACCGTGACCGCCATCGGCATGGAAACGGTGCCCCATCCTTCCGGCTTGCCCGACCTGTGCATCAGCATCGAAACCGATGGCACGGATGAGTGGATCGAGCACCGCCCGATCGATTACTTGAACCTGGACCCCAGCGCGCTGCGCAATCAATTGCGCGACCTGGGCCTCGCAGGCTTGGGGGGAGCGGTATTTCCCAGCTACATCAAGCTCAATCCGGGTGCCGAGCAAAAGGTTCCCACCCTGATTCTCAATGGCGGCGAATGCGAACCCTGGATCACCTGCGACGACCGGCTGATGCGCGAGCGCGCGATGGAAGTACTGCAGGGCGCGGCGGTGATGCGCCACATGCTGCACTCCGACCTGGTTCTGGTGGGCATCGAGGACAACAAGCCGGAAGCCATCGCGGCAATGAAAGCGGCGGCACAAGACCTGCCGTTCGCGTGCGAAGTGGTGGCGGTGCCCACGCGCTATCCCGGCGGGGGAGCCAAACAACTCACCAAAACGCTGACCGGCAAGGAGGCGCCGTGGAACGGCCGCTCTACCGACATCGGGGTGCAGGTGTTCAATGTCGGCACCGCCTATGCCCTGGCGCGGGCGGTGCTTCAT
>JBAWGM010000105.1:0-2278 GCA_049592895.1 Thiobacillaceae bacterium
CCGCTGAACTTGGCGACTCCCGCGGGCGGGGTTTCCGCGAACGTTACGGCTACAGGACGGCGCAAGAGCTTGAGGCGCTCGGAGAGTACCTGTTCGATGCTTCGAAAGTCCGGCAGTTGATTGCTCCCGTGTGGGTCGAGTAATCTTGCATGATCGGGCTCTGCGGGTTCCAGGCCACCTCCCGCAAATGCCCGCCCAGGTCTTGAAAATGGCGGCGCAGCCACCCCCAAATTTCTTGCCTGCATGCCTGACGATACGCGCTTCCGCACGCCTGGCTTGCTCGATTATCGCATCTGCTTCTGCTGTCGATGTAACGCTCCGGCCCAGTGTGAATTCTGTCGGGCTGGGCGGGCCGGCCGGGATCCAGGAGTTGTGTGAATCCCTATCAGGACTAGCCGCCCGCGATGGCTGATACGATCAGGAAGGGTTCCGCTCCCGACGCGACCGCGGCGGGCAGCGGAGTATCCGGCGGCTGATGGGACCAATCCTCCTGGCAGGCATAGAACCGCACCATCGGGCGGCGCCGCTGCGTGACGTGGTCGCGTGTCGTTCCGTGCAATTCCGGATAGCGCGCTTCGAGCGCGTCCAGTACTGACCGTTGGGTGATGGGACCATCAACGTCGAGCTGCACCTCAGCATCGACTCGCGCAAGAATCTGCAACGGGTGCGGGAGCACGACCCGGATCATGGGAGCGTCTGCACTTCCACTGACAGCACGGCAGGCAGATCGCGGACGATGGGCGTCCAGTTGTCTCCTGCATCGGCCGATGCGTACACCTGCCCCCCGGTGGTGCCGACGTAGATTCCGCAGGAATCAAGCGAGTCCACGGCCATCGCGTCGCGCAGCACGTTGACGTAGCAATCCTGCTGCGGCAATCCCTTGGTGAGCGCCTCCCACTCGTTGCCACCGGTGCGGCTGCGATAAACGCGCAGCTTGCCGTCGGGCGGGTAGTGCTCAGAGTCGCTCTTGATCGGAACGACATAGATCGTGTCCGGTTCGTGCGCGTGAACGTCGATCACGAACCCAAAGTCAGTCGGCAGGTTTCCGCTGATCTCCTGCCAGGTCTCACCGGCGTCGTCGCTGCGCATCACATCCCAGTGCTTCTGCATGAACAATACCTGCGGGCGCGACGGGTGCATCGCGATGCGGTGTACGCAGTGGCCGACCTCGGCGGTCGGATCGGGGATGTATTCGGAGTGCAGCCCGCGATTGACCGGACGCCAGGTGCTGCCGGAGTCGTCGCTTCTGAACACGCCGGCGGCCGAAATGGCGATGAAGATGCGCTGCGGATCGCTCGGGTCCAGAAGGATCGTGTGCAGGCACATCCCGCCCGCGCCCGGTGCCCATCGCGGCCCGGACTCATGGCTGCGCAGGCCCGCGAGTTCCTGCCAGTTCTGGCCGCCATCGGTGGTGCGGAACAAGGCCGCGTCCTCCACCCCGGCGTAGACCGTATCCGGATCGGTCAGCGAGGGTTCGAGATGCCACACCCGCTTGAACTCCCAAGGGCGAGGCGTGCCGTCATACCACTGGTGAGTGCCGGGCGTGCCGTCGTACTCGAACTTGTTGCCCATCGTCTCCCAGGTCTTGCCGCCGTCGCTGGAGCGCGGCAGCACCTGTCCAAACCAGCTACTCGACTGCGAGGCGTAAAGCCGGTTCGGATCGACCGGCGAGGCTTTCAGATGATAGATCTCCCAACCGCCGAAGTGCGGGCCGCTGACTTCCCACTTCTGGCGCTTGGCGTCCGACTCCAGAATGAACGCGCCCTTGCGCGTACCCACCAGAACCCGTACTCCGCTCATCATGGTCTCCTTCGTGCAATCGGGCATTGACCGGTTGTTGCGGACCGTGCCCATCACTAACAATCTAGATCAAACCGTGGCGCCGCGCGCGGCGACCTAAATCCGCTTGCACGCCGGGGTCAATGCATTTTCCCCCTCGCCCCGTTCAAGGGGAGAGGGACGGGGTGAGGGGATTTGAGCCTGTGGAAGAGCGGGAACATGCTTCAATCGTGGCGAGCGCTGCCAACAGTCCAAGCGACTTTTGGCCGGGGGCAGCCCGGCGGCTGGCCCCTTTCTTCTGCTTGCCCAGAAGAAAGGGGCGAAAGAAGGGGGCGCCCCGCTTCGCTGGCCTTCGGCTCCCCGCAGCCAACAGCCTCAAGCCGGGCAATGCGGAAACTCGCTTCGCCATAATTTCCAAGGAAGCGAAGCTCGAACATCCGCATTGCTGTTAACCGGCTTGAGCCCGCCGGCTGCGGCAACTCAGAGGGGATGAAACGAT
>JBAWGM010000106.1:0-6381 GCA_049592895.1 Thiobacillaceae bacterium
AGGTAAGCCTGCATGAGGTAGCCGAACCCAAGCTGCCTGAAGTCAATGCGGACTTTGCCAAAGCCATGGGAGTTGCCGACGGTGATGTGACCACGCTGAGGGAAGAAATAAAAGCCAACCTGCAACGGGAAGTGAAGCGCCGGGTGCAAACGCAGGTCAAGGAACAGGTGATGAAGCTGCTTTCCGACAACACCGAACTTCAGGTTCCCCAATCCCTGGTGGCCATGGAGGCCGAGCGACTTTCACAACAGGCGCAGATGGATGCGGCAGCGCGCAAGCTTCAGGAGCTGTCGGTTCCGGCCGATATGTTCAAGGAACAGGCCAGCCGGCGGGTGCGTCTGGGCATTATTCTTGCTGAGGTTGTCAAGGCCCAGGGACTGTCGGCCAAACCGGAACAGGTCCGGGCGCTGGTGGAAGAACTGGCTCAGAGTTACGAGGATCCGGAACAGGTGGTGACCTGGTATTTCGAAAATCCGGAGCGTCTGCAGGAAGTGGAGACCCTGGCCCTGGAGGAGAATGTGGTAGCATGGACCGTGGCACAGGCTAATGTGGAAGATGTGCCGACCAGTTTTGATGATTTGATGGGACGTGGCAAAGCATGACCAAGTATTTCGAGCCCCAGGGACTGGGGCTGATACCGATGGTAATCGAGCAGAGCGGGCGAGGCGAGCGTGCCTACGATATCTATTCCCGTTTGTTGCGGGAACGGGTGATCTTTCTGGTCGGACCGGTTACTGATGACGTCGCCAATGTGGTAGTGGCCCAGTTGCTGTTTCTGGAGTCAGAGAACCCCGACAAGGACATCCATCTCTACATCAACTCACCAGGGGGCTCCGTATCCGCCGGTCTGGCCATATACGACACCATGCAATTCATCAAGCCGGACATAAGTACCCTCTGCATCGGCCAGGCAGCCAGCATGGGGGCGTTCCTGCTGACTGCGGGCACCAAGGGCAAGCGCTATTGTCTGCCCAATTCCCGGGTGATGATACACCAGCCCATGGGCGGATTTCAGGGACAGGCTTCAGACATCGAAATCCACGCGAAGGAAATCCTCTACCTGAAAGGCCGCTTGAATGAAATGCTTGCAAAGCACACCGGCCAGTCCCTGGAAACCATAGACCGCGATACCGACCGGGACAATTTCATGGGCGGCCAGGACGCAGTGAATTACGGCTTGGTGGACAAGCTGCTGACCAGCCGCGAAGAAGCGGCTGTAAATTAAGGAGACGACGATGTCGGATAAAGGCTCCGGGGAAAAACTGCTTTATTGCTCCTTCTGCGGCAAGAGCCAGCATGAAGTCCGCAAACTGATTGCAGGACCTTCAGTATTCATCTGCGATGAATGCGTGGAGTTGTGCAACGACATCATCCGTGAAGAAATCCAGCAAAGCCAGGGTGTCAAGGCCGGCAATGACTTGCCTACACCGCGCGAAATCCGCGACATTCTGGAGCAATATGTTATTGGCCAGAATCAGGCGAAGAAAGCCCTGTCGGTCGCTGTATATAATCATTACAAACGGATCCGCAGCAATAGCAAGGATGATGTAGAACTGGCCAAATCCAATATCCTGCTTATCGGGCCCACCGGCTCTGGCAAGACCCTGCTTGCCCAGACTCTGGCAAGGTTACTCAATGTGCCCTTCGTCATTGCCGATGCGACCACGCTGACGGAAGCGGGCTACGTGGGTGAGGATGTCGAGAACATCATTCAGAAGCTCCTGCAAAAATGCGATTACGACGTGGACAAGGCCAAACACGGCATTGTCTACATCGACGAGATCGACAAGATTTCACGCAAGTCCGATAACCCCTCCATTACCCGCGATGTGTCCGGCGAGGGCGTTCAGCAGGCGCTGCTCAAGCTGATTGAAGGTACGGTAGCCTCCGTCCCGCCCCAGGGCGGCCGCAAGCATCCCAATCAGGAGTTCGTCCAGGTCGATACCAGCAATATCCTGTTCATTTGCGGTGGCGCGTTTTCGGGCCTGGAGCGGATTATTCGCAACCGATCGGAAAAGGGCGGCATAGGGTTTGGCGCCAAAGTGAAAAGCGTGGATGACAAGAAGCGGGATATGGAAATGCTGCACACTGTCGAGCCCGAAGACCTCATCAAATTTGGCTTGATTCCCGAATTCGTCGGTCGTCTTCCGGTGGTGGCAGTGCTGGATGAGCTCGATGAAACGGCCTTGATGCAGATTCTGACCGAGCCCAAGAACGCACTCACCAAGCAGTTTGCCAAGCTATTCAAGATGGAAGGAGTAGAACTGGAGTTCCGCGATGCCGCACTTGGCGCGATTGCAAAGCGCGCGCTGGATCGGCGTACCGGGGCGCGGGGCCTGCGTTCCATCATTGAACAATCTCTGCTGGATACTATGTTCGATCTGCCCTCAATGAAAAACGTATCCAAGGTTGTGGTAGACGAATCGGTTATCAATAGCCAGGGCCAGCCGCTGCTGATTTATTCCGATCAGGCGGTCGCTGCCGGAACCTAGTCTCGTGAAAGGGGCTCTAATTCGAGCCCCTTGAATTGTCAGGGTTCACCCCCACGTGGCATGTGTGGATTTACCAGGATCCTTGGTTAGTGAACGAGGGTCCAATCTCAAAGGTTGATAATTATGAGCATTCCCCAGTCCGGCGAACCTATCCAACTCCCCCTACTACCCTTGCGGGATGTAGTGGTGTTCCCGCACATGGTGATCCCTCTCTTTGTGGGGCGCCCCAAGTCCATAAAGGCCCTGGAGACTTCGATGGAGACCGGCAAGAACATCCTGCTGGTTGCCCAGAAATCGGCTGCCCAGGATGAGCCGAGCCCGGATGATCTTTATGAGACCGGCAGTGTCGCCACCGTGCTGCAAATGCTCAAGCTTCCCGATGGCACGGTTAAAGTATTGGTCGAAGGCAATCAGCGGGCCAAGCTGCTTGAGGTCGTTGATGAAGACACGCATCTTAGCGGCCGCGCTGAGCTTTTTCCCCTTGATGGCAAGGATGACACGGAAGTCGAGGCCATGCGGCGCGCGCTGATGGCTCAGTTTGATCAGTATGTGAAACTCAACAAGAAAATTCCGCCGGAAATCCTGACCTCGCTCTCGGGCATAGACGAAGGAGGCCGACTGGCCGATACCATCGTTGCCCATTTGCCCCTGAAGCTTGAACAGAAGCAGGAAATTCTCGAAATGATTTCCGTGTCCAAGCGCCTGGAGCATTTGATGGGACTGCTGGAAGCTGAAATCGATATCCTTCAGGTAGAAAAGCGCATCCGTGGCCGAGTCAAGCGCCAAATGGAAAAGAGCCAGCGCGAGTATTACCTGAACGAACAGGTCAAGGCGATCCAGAAAGAACTTGGCGACCTGGAAGAAGGGGCCGAGCTGGAAGATCTGGAAAAGCGCGTTCATGATGCCGGCATGAGCAAGGAAGCCCTGGCCAAGGCCATGGGTGAACTGAAGAAGTTGCGCATGATGTCGCCCATGTCTGCCGAAGCGACGGTGGTGCGCAGCTATATTGAAGCCATGGTCGGCCTGCCGTGGAAGAAGAGAACCAAGATCAGCAAGGACCTGGTGAAGGCGGAGCGCATTCTTGATGAAGATCACTATGGCCTGGAAAAAGTCAAGGAACGCATACTTGAATACCTTGCTGTCCAACAGAGGGTAGACAAGGTCAAGGCTCCTATCCTGTGCCTGGTGGGCCCACCCGGCGTCGGCAAGACTTCGCTTGGCCAATCGGTCGCCAGGGCCACCAACCGCAAGTTCGTTCGGATCGCTCTGGGCGGGGTGAGGGATGAGGCCGAGATACGCGGCCACCGCCGGACTTACATCGGCTCCATGCCCGGGAAGATTCTGCAAAGCCTGACCAAGGTCGGGGTGAAGAACCCCTTGTTCCTGCTCGATGAAGTGGACAAAATGGGCCAGGACTTCCGCGGCGATCCTTCCTCCGCGTTGCTTGAGGTGCTGGATCCGGAGCAGAACCACACGTTTCAGGACCACTATATCGAGGTGGAGTACGACCTTTCAGACGTCATGTTCGTTGCGACGGCCAACACCATGAATCTGCCGCCACCTCTGCTGGACCGCATGGAAGTGATCCGACTGTCCGGGTATACGGAGGACGAGAAGATCAACATTGCGATCCGTTATCTGGTGCCCAAGCAGATGAAGGCCAACGGGCTCAAGGATACGGAAATTCATATTGCAGAATCTGCCTTGCGTGACGTGGTGCGCTACTACACCCGGGAAGCCGGGGTGCGCGCCCTGGAGCGCGAAATTTCCAAGATGTGCCGCAAGGCGGTGAAAGCCTTGTTGCTGAAAACGCCGAAGGGAAAGATTTCCGTCACGGGACGAAACCTGGACAAGTTTCTCGGCGTCCGCCGGTACAGCTACGGGATTGCCGAAAAGCACAACCAGGTGGGGCAGATTACTGGGTTGGCCTGGACCGAGGTGGGGGGCGAACTGCTTACCATTGAGGCCGTTTCGCTGCCGGGCAAGGGCAAGATGACCACCACCGGAAAACTTGGCGAAGTGATGCAGGAGTCGATCCAGGCGGCCATGTCGGTGGTCAGGTCGCGTTCGAAGGCCCTGGGCATTCCCCAGGACTTCTATGAAAAGCGCGACCTCCACATCCACATGCCTGAGGGTGCGACTCCCAAGGATGGTCCGAGTGCGGGGATCGCAATCTGCACGGCGGTAGTGTCAGTCCTCACCGGCATACCGGTGCGGTGCGATGTCGCCATGACCGGTGAAATTACCTTGCGTGGCGAGGTGCTGCCGATCGGTGGACTGAAGGAAAAACTTCTGGCAGCCCACCGCGGTGGCATCAAGATGGTTTTGATTCCGGAAGAGAATGTCAAGGACTTGGTGGAAATTGCTGACAATATCAAGAACAAGTTGGATATTCATCCGGTCAAGTGGATTGATCAGGTATTGCTCATGGCACTCGAGCGCCAGCCCGAACCATTGCCTGAGACCATAGCGGCGGAGACGCCTCCAGCGAAGACTGAGGAGGTGGGTTCGAGCGTGGCAATCAAACACTGACCAACAAGTATTTGTGCTAAGACAACGCAACCCAATCCCGCCATGCGGCGGGATTTTTTATTTTCAGCTTTGTCAATCCTGAAGAGCACTGTCCTGTTGCACATCCCTGATTCATTGCGCGTGCAAGACAAACGGTTTCAATAACCAATTAGAACAGATAGTTATGGTCGCCTTTCGCGGCGTATGAAATACGCGGGGAAATAAGTTCCCGCCGCAATTTTCCGGCGACTGCCAATCGGTCTGAAAACCGCTTGACACAAGGATTTGCGGGACGTTATAAAGCCTGCCACAGGAGCTTCCTGTGGCCACACGCTTGAACGAAAGGGGACAACACGTGAACAAATCTGAACTGATTGATGCGATCGCCGACTCAGCAGATATTTCCAAGGCTGCCGCTGGACGTGCTCTCGACTCTGCTGTTGATGCAGTGAAGAAGGCTCTGAAGAAAGGCGACATGGTGACCTTGGTGGGTTTTGGCACTTTCTACGTAGGTAAACGCGCTGCGCGCACTGGGCGCAATCCTCGCACCGGAACCGCCATCAAGATAAAGGCTGCCAAAGTGCCCAAGTTCCGTGCTGGCAAGGGCCTGAAGGACGCAGTAAACTGACGCGTCGGGTGCTTAGCTCAGCTGGTAGAGCGTCGCCCTTACAAGGCGAATGTCGGCGGTTCGAGCCCGTCAGCACCCACCAGCTGAACTGGCTTTGCACAGGTAACTTGTTGATTGCAGCCAGCGGGGAGTGGTAGTTCAGTTGGTTAGAATACCGGCCTGTCACGCCGGGGGTCGCGGGTTCGAGTCCCGTCCACTCCGCCAATATCGGGGCTCACAATTGTGAGCCCCTTTGTCATGGCAATGTTCGCCCTAGTGCCGTGTTGGACGGTTCCCGGGCATTTCAAGTTGTGAGGAAACCTGCATGTTAGAAGCCATCCGCGATCGTGCCCAGGGCTGGATTGCCAAGCTCATTCTGGCGCTGATCATTGTCCCTTTCGCGCTTTGGGGAATCGACTCCTATTTCAACAGGGGGGGCGGTGGTGGTGATGTCGTGGCCGAGGTGGGCAAAGACCGGATTTATCGGCAGGAATTTACCCGGGCGTTGCAAAATCAGGCCGACAGCCTGCGCCAATCGCAGGGCGCCAAGTATGATCCGGCCATTACTCAAACCAAAGAGTTTCGGGAGTTGGTACTGAATAGTCTGGTGGATCGCAAGGCGCTATTGTTGTCGGCCGCCGATGCCAAGCTTGTGGCGCCTAACGAGCAGGTAGCGGGCATAATTCAGCAGATTCCGTTGTTTCTGGAAGATGGCCAGTTTTCACGCGAACGCTATGATGCAGCACTCAGGCAACGGGGCCTGACCCCGAC